>NZ_BAABDL010000027.1:0-2345 GCF_039539605.1 Amphibacillus indicireducens
GATTGATTGGTTATTTTTAATTGATTTGATGCGGTTTATTCAGGTTTTATGATTGGGCTATGAATAATCTAGGGTACATATATAGATCCATCTTCGGCTAGTATTTCTTTAGCTAATATCAATCTTCTTCTCATAAACTCAAGAAATTCAGCACCTTTTTTCTTGTCAGTATATGCTTTTGCACTTTCCTTGTTTTGAAACTCATCTTGAGTCGCAAAAGGTGGGTCAATATAAATTAATTTAACTTTTCCTTTAACTTTATTCTTTATTAAAGGATCCTTATTCTCATAAATTGTTTTTAAAAATTGAAGATTGTCTCCAAAGACCATCATATTACGCCAATTTCCTTCAAGTTTTGGGTACTTCCCGCCATTAAATACTCGATCAACTTGAAGAGGAACAGCTAATGTACCATCCTCACCTGATAAAATATCTTCTTTTCTCATTTTCCCAGCATAAGTTAGTTCATATTCTTCTTGTTCTGCGGGGAATAACAAATATTTATAATCCTCAGGTATTGGTTCTCCCTTTTGAATTAAATCCATTAAATATCGCTTGTCGACATCATTTAAAATCATTTAATCCATCCTTCTGTATTTTCACTATGCCTTTTTATATTTTTTCTACACATTATACAAATAATTATACTACATAAACAACAATAGATAAAGGTTAAAAATGGGAAAAGAACACCACTACATCTGTCTCATATTACTTCTCTTATCATACAGATTTCTTTTTCCTAATTACTCCTAATACTTTGTACTTACATTTTAAACCAATTAAAGGTGAAAAAACCTACTTTTGCAATAGTTACATCTACAACTTACTATTTAAAACTCATTTGTACTTTTCCATTTTTAATATTTAACTTAGCATCAAACTTATTCCCCTTCTTACTCTTAAACCCTTTAGACCATTGTTACTAGCTTCCACCGAATGATAATATGCCCCTTTTGCCGACCCTAATTCATGGAATGGTTCACCTACTGAAACACCCATATCACTTGCAATTGCACTTAACGAATCCATGACCGTTTCATAGCTATCAACCTCCCCTTCCAACCATCTGTTAGGGAATATCTCAGGCAAATCTTCTGCTTTCGCATTTGTTTGACTAATATCAAACACATGACCTAAACGGAAGTACAACCTACCCCTGTCCTGCTCCAACTCACCACTCTTGATTTTTTCTTTTTGAGACTCATTAGCAAAACGCAAACTCTTCCACTTACCATGTTCATCTTTAAACTTAGGTGTTGTTTTGTTAGGTACAAGAATTTTAATTCCCTTCTCACCCTTGTTCACCGAAAAACCTTTATCCTTCCAACTTTTAAAACTTCCTACTGCCTTTGCCCCACTAAATTGTGATTGGATTAAACTTGTGTTTCTAGGTGAATACTGATAAAACCTCGACATAAAGGCCAAATACTCTTTCATCTGTTCAGGAGAGGTAAAATGCCCCTCAATCGCTTTATCCATTTCTTCTACAACTTGATTAACTTCCTCCCTTTTCTCTTCCCAACCCTTCTTTTTATACTTTCTACTCACACTCACCACCCCTTTTTATTGGAAACATATCTAAAACTTCTTTCGTATTAGAATCAATGTAATAAAAACAACGTTCGTCATGATCGCTATATAAACCGACCAAACGAACGTTAGGAAAACCAACATCTTCACCTATTTCTTCTGCATGTAAGACAAATTCACTTTCATCAATAACACAACCTATCAAAAAATCACCTCATTTAGATAAAAATTGAGATAGGGGGAGGTGACTAACCTCCGTCCCTCTCACACCACCGTACATACGGTTCTCGTATACGGCGGTTCCAAATTATGTCGAACGCAGAATCTTATATCTTGCAGATATGCTCTTTAACCCTAGGTTAGCCCAGTAGGCTTTGCCTAGGGTTCTGTGTAGTATTGGACTTTTCGCGATACGCCAGTATGCTTTTCGAGAGTTTCCCCATTCATAAGCTTTCTGTGGAGAAATCCCTAACGATATTAGATTCCTTACTTTCGTTCTGGGTAATTTCCATTCTTTCCAGCGTATCATTCGAAGTCTTCGACTTAGCCATGATTCTAACCTGCATTATTCATAACTTGATTTTTTATAGGTGATTTGCCCATTAAATTGCCAAAAGTGAATGCCAGTTAGGGAAATTTAGTTTTTATAACTAAATAAGTATGGTTGCTCGTTAAATTTTCACTTTTCTCTATCCGCTTTTTCCCATCAAACTTAAAAATGGGCAGACTTATCCCTCGAGATGATTTAAGTTTTTTAAAATTATGAATGGCTATTGATTGGGTCACTCAATAAGCGGTATGCCTTGAATTTT
>NZ_BAABDL010000028.1:0-25737 GCF_039539605.1 Amphibacillus indicireducens
CTACAGCTACTACTGCCTTCACTGTTCGGGACTTTCACCCTAGAGTCTGCACCCATGCTGGGCACACAACAAAATCCCTAAGCTAGATTGCTTAGGGATTTTTCATTTAAAGCTGATCAATTTTTTTAATAATGCGTGCTGGGTTGCCACCAACGACAACATTATCTGGCACATCTTTCGTTACAACAGCACCCGATGCAACAACGACATTATTCCCGATCGTTACACCTGGATTAACAACAGAACGCCCACCAAACCAGACGTTATCACCAATTGTGACAGGCTTACCGTATTCCCGTCCTGAATTTCTTGCTGTTGGCTCTAATGGATGTGTCGCTGTATAAATGTGTACACCTGGCGCCATCATACAATTCGCACCAATATTAACCTCACAAACATCTAAAATACAACAATCAAAATTAGCGAAAAAGTTTTCACCTACATGAATGTTATAGCCATAGTCACAACGAAATGTTGGCTCAATTCCAATCTCACCTTTAACCGATCCAAATAACTCCTTAAGCAATTCAGTTCTCTTAGTCATCTCTGCTTCTGTCGTATGATTATATAAACGCACAAGGCGACGAGCGTTCATTCGATCTTTAACCAATTCAGGATCAGCTGGATGATACATTTCTCCAGCAAGCATTAATTCTTTCTCTGTCCTCATCTAAACTCACTCCTTTAACATGCAACAATTTTTAATCAATTATAAGTTTAACAAAAGCAGACAACAAAGGATAGAAACTTAGTTATTCTAACACTTATTCTCATTAAACATTATCAAATATCATAGATTATTGATAATTTATTCAGTTATTTCTATAAAAAAGATTTATCCTAGTATAGAAAAACAGTAACTAGAAACAATACAACAGTAGGATTGTAAAGGTTATTTAAATTAAAATTTTTATACTTGACTTATAAAATAGATACTTTATAATAATGGATATCGAATTAGAATTATTATTGATTAACATTCTCTATTAAGAAGTTAATTCAGTCAATAATTCAAAATACTAAGGAGGAAAATTATTATGTCACTTATTGGTAAGGAAGTACAACCATTTACAGCACAAGCTTTCCAAAATGGAAAGGATTTCTTTGAGGTTACAGAAGCAGATTTAAAAGGAAAATGGAGCATTGTTGTCTTTTATCCAGCTGACTTCTCATTCGTATGTCCAACTGAATTAGAAGATGTTCAAAAGGAATACGCAGAACTACAAAAATTAGGTGTTGAAGTTTACTCTGTATCAACTGACACTCACTTTGTTCACAAGGCGTGGCATGAGCATTCACCAGCAATCAGTTCAATCGAATACATCATGATTGGTGATCCATCACAAACTATTACACGTCAATTCGATGTTCTTAATGAAGAATCTGGCTTAGCTGATCGCGGAACATTTATCATCGATCCTGATGGTGTGATCCAAGCAGTTGAAATTAACGCAGACGGAATTGGCCGTGATGCAAGTATCTTAATTAATAAAATTAAAGCAGCACAATATGTACGTGAAAATCCAGGCGAAGTATGCCCAGCTAAATGGGAAGAAGGCGGAGAAACACTTAAGCCAAGCCTAGATATTGTTGGTAAAATTTAAGGAGTCTGATAACTATGTTAGATAAAGAGATAAAGCAACAACTTGCCCAATATCTAGAACTATTAGAAAACGATATCGTCATCAAAGTAAGCGCAGGTGACGATAAAGTTTCTCAAGAAACACTTGAGCTTGTTAACGAAATTGCTGACATGTCTTCAATGATTTCTGTTGAAGAAACAACTTTAGAGCGGACACCAAGTTTTAGTATCAATCGTAAAGGTGAGGCGGATAGTGGAGTTACTTTTGCAGGTATTCCACTTGGCCATGAATTTACATCTTTAGTATTGGCACTTTTACAAGTAAGTGGTCGTGCACCTAAAGTTGAAGAAAATATAATCGAACAAATCAAGAAGATTGACGGGGTATATAACTTCGTCACATATGTTAGTTTAACTTGTCAAAACTGTCCAGATGTTGTGCAAGCATTAAACTTAATGAGTGTCATCAATCCAAATATTTCACATACGATGGTTGAAGGCTCTGCTTTCAAAGAAGAAGTCGAGCGTGAAAATATTCTAGCTGTTCCTTCTGTTTATATGAACGGCGAATTCATGGCTAGTGGCCGGATGACAATTGAAGATATTCTTAATAAGTTAGGTAGCGGGATCGATCCTGCTGAACTCAATGAAAAAGACCCATTTGATGTCCTCGTGATTGGAGGAGGACCTGGTGGAGCGAGTGCAGCAATTTATGCTGCGCGTAAAGGAATTCGAACAGGTATTGTGGCTGACGTCTTTGGCGGTCAAGTTATGGATACTCTAGGAATCGAAAACTTCATTGGAACTAAGTATACTGAAGGACCTAAATTGATGGCTGAAATTGAAGAGCATGTAAATGAATATAACATTGATGTTATGAAAGGCCTTCGCGCAAAACACATTGAAAAGAAAGATCTATTCCATATTGAGCTTGACAATGGAGCAGTCCTACAAAGTAAAACAATTATTCTTGCAACTGGGGCTCGCTGGAGAAACATTGGCGTACCAGGCGAACAGGAATACAAAAATAAAGGTGTTGCTTTCTGTACCCACTGTGACGCACCATTATTTGAAGGTAAACACGTTGCTGTTGTTGGTGGCGGAAACTCAGGTATTGAGTCAGCGTTAGACTTAGCCGGTATTGTTAATCACGTCACTGTATTTGAATTTATGTCAGAGCTTAAAGCTGATGCAGTGCTTCAAGAACGTTTACGTAGTTTACCAAATGTCGACGTTATTTTAAACGCACAGACAACTGCAATTACTGGTGATGAAACTGTTAAAGGGATTTCTTATATTGATCGTGAGACAAATGAAGAGAAGCATGTTGAATTACAAGGTGCATTCATTCAAATCGGTCTTGCTCCTAACACAGAGTGGTTGGGTGACACTGTCGAGAAAAACCAAATTGGTGAAATTGTAATCGACAAGAGTGGTCAAACAAATATTCCAGGTATTTTCGCAGCCGGTGACTGTACAGACACACCATACAAACAAATTATCGTTTCAATGGGTGCAGGCGCTACAGCAGCACTCGGAGCATTTGATTACTTACTACGAAACTAAAATAAAACATGAGCATCGCGATGATGCTCATGTTTTTATTTTATACTTGATATTTCATCAGCCAATTATAATTGATTTTTTTATTAAAAATTTCCTTGCCTTATTCCAAGTGAAATGTGATAACATCATATCAGGTAGGGGGAGAATAAAATGAACAAAAAAGACATTGCTGAGCTTCGCAGACAATTTAAAAAGAATAATGAATTATTAACGATTGATGAGATTTTTAATGTTTATATTATGAAAGAGTCGAGTGAAATTTATCACCAACAGAGCCAACCATTTGAAATGCTAGGTACAGATGAACAGGAACTTTTCCTGACAAACTTCAGAAAAGTTTTAACAGGAACGGTTGATGAGAAATTATTTGAACTTAAATTTCAATCAGACGTTGAAGATTCAAGTCAATTGATTTTACATGAAGCACTGATCACCGATGATCAAGATCATTGGAAAGCCCAAATGATTCGTCTAGTTGAAAAAATGCTTCTAACTAAACAATATGAAATGGATGTCGTGATCACTTTTATTAAAGGAGCATATTCTAAACCCGTTAAACGAGAGAGTTCTGAAGATGAGGAGAGCCGCTATAACAAACTCCATTCACACACATTTATTTTATCAAGTATGAACCAAACCCAGGAGCCAAAGAAAGAATTGCATTTTGATTACATTGAAAAGCAATTTAAGTATAACTTAATTGTTGACCCTGTCATTAATCTCCAAAAACCAATTGGCGGATTTTTATTTCCATCTTTTACTGATAATGCGGCAGATGTGAATCGAATCCTTTATTCTGCACCAAAGGCAAACGAACCAGATGAAGCTTTTATTGAAGATGTACTTAATGCAGAAGAGTCGATTACTGCCAAAGAAGACAAAATTATTTTTGAAGAAGTCGTTCGAGATGCGATTGGACATGAATTAAACACAGGAACACTCGCAAATATCTATCAAGAAGTTAATCGTGTCGTTGAAGAGGACGAGGAAGATGCGGCAAGATTGGACTATAAAGATGTCGAGAGTATTTTAAAGCATAGTGGCATTGAGGATGTCAATTCGGAAAAACTAGCAACAGCTTTTAGCAATGTGATTGACGATACTCAGTATGAATTGAAAGCAAAAAATATCGTGCCTAAATATAATACAAAATCGATTAAAATTAACACGAAAGTTGCGAACATTGCAGTCAGCCCTGAGGATTTGCATTATGTCAGACAGATCCACTTTAGCGGAAAACGCTACTTAATGATTGAAGTTGAAGAGGAAACGATTATTGACGGATTTACTATGATCCCAGAACTTTTCGGTCATAAAGCAGAAGAAAATTAACCATAACAAAAACCGCATGAACCTTTCATGCGGTTTTTGAGTCCTTATTTTGAAACAAGTTTGGCAAAATCTCTGTATTCCATATTGAGCGCTTCTGCCACACCTTTATTTGTGACATAACCACCATAAGTGTTTACACCAGTGTAAACCATGTTACTATTCTCAGCAGCGGCAACCACACCATTGTTCGCGATTTCAATCGCATGTGGAACAGTCACATTCGTCAACGCAGTAGTTGACGTCTTCGGTACAGCACCCGGCATATTAGGGACAGCATAATGAATGACACCATGCTTCGTATAAATTGGATCTTCATGCGTTGTCGTTCGATCCTCCGTCTCAAAAATACCGCCTTGATCAACAGCAATATCGACAATGACTGATCCTGGTTCCATCGTTTTAACCATTTCTTCAGTCACTAGAGTAGGTGCTTTTGATCCTGGAATTAATACAGCACCAACAACAATATCAGCATTTTTAATCGAATCAGCGATATTCACTTCATTCGACATCAATGTAATAATGCTATTTCCATATACTTCTTCAATTTGTTGCAATACTTCCGGTTTAACATCTAAAATTGTGACGTGCGCACCTAACCCCAGTGCAATCTGCAAGGCATTTTGTCCAGAAATGCCGCCACCGATAATGACGACTTTTCCGTTTTTAACACCTGGGACGCCTCCAATTAACTTACCTTTACCACCTTGAGGACTTTGTAAATAGAATGAAGCAATTTGAACAGAAATTCGTCCAGCAATTGCACTCATCGGCATTAATAATGGTAAATCATCGTTTGGTCCAACCATTGTTTCATAAGCAACAGCTGTGACCCCTGCTTTCACCATCGCTTCGGCCAGTGCCGGCTCATTTGCCAAATGAAAATAGGCAAAAATGATTAGCCCTTCTCTAAAATATTTGAACTCACTTTCTTGCGGTTCTTTAACTTTCATGATCATGTCTGCAGCCCAAACATCTTCTGCATTTTCTAAAATAGTGGCTCCAGCTTCAATATATTGTTCATCTGTGATGTCTGCTACAATCCCTGCTCCCGCTTCTATATAGACATCATGACCCTGTTGCACTAGTAACTCTGCACCAGTTTCAGTAATCGCCACTCGGCTTTCGTTTGCTTTAACTTCCTTTGGTATTCCTATTTTCATCTTCGTTTCTCCTTCTTTCTTAGATGGAATAACTGCATCTGAAATCTTAGAATAAAAGTGATCATTATGTTTTCTATAGTAACATTTAAATACCAATCATACCAGTATAAAAACTAAGCACACACTTTCTCTCGACAATAACACCTTTATTATTCCCTTTATCAAAAAATAAATCTATGCTTTTTATCACAATCAATCGATAGGGTCCCTTGGTTAATATCTAGCGTACACCGCCACCACCACCGCCAAAAGAACCTCCTCCACCACCGAAACTCGTCGTTCCACCTCCACCTGATGAACGTTGGTGGCTTGTGACAGCACGATCATAGCCAGAAGAAAATCCACTTGAATAGAGACTTAACCAATATATATTCGTAAAGGTAAAATGATGATTGGTGAAATCGATTTGATCAATTGCTTCTATTTGTTCCGCAATCGGCTCGACTAAATTAAATAAACTCGCCCAAATGATAACGTCCTCAGATAGGCTGAGTTGCTTAAGCTCAAACTCATCCAATAAAAGCAGTTCATTTAAGTAGTTTTCAAATTGCACAAGTCGGTTATATAACTCCTCGCCTTTGAACGTCGCCTTCAGCGCTTTTGCTCTAAAATTACCTAAAAAGTATACCTCTTCTTCATTTAAATAATTTTCTTTAAGCAAAAATTGCTTCGATTCGTACGGTAAACTTGCTTCAATTTCAGTAATCTGATCATAATTTTCCTCTGCCCAACTCGTTAATTGTTTAGCATCTACCTCACCATGTCGATCAGCTGCTGATAAGAGCATCTGATAGAATTGAGCTTCTAAAGTTGACTCATCACCCAATGTCCGTACATTTAACTTGATGATCTCCTCTTGATTCGAGTGATCTTTAATTTGAGTAATCTGACCATCTCTGAGCCACTTTAATAAAAATCCATTAAAATAGGCTTCTAGTTCACCTTTTCCTTGCTCCTGAAGGAAATATGCAACATCCGCTATGTCTTCTACCGGATAAGGTATTTGGTGATAAGTTTTCCCTTCGTTAAGTAGTTCTCTTTTAGATCCAGTTATGAGTGGATCAGCTGCTTCAATTGCTTTCCTACGTCTTGTAACATAGAAACCACTAAAAAATGCGGTTATGATCGCAAGACCTGCAATAACAATACCCAAATACATTGCAATCTGATCACTATCTGACCTTCCTTGATCCAGGTAATTACTACTTTCCATCGCTTTCGCTTCTTGTTCAGCTATCGTTTCACCCCAAGTAAGCGCAGGGCTAAAAGGCTGATCTAAAAACTGCATAAATATTGTGATGTAGTCACGCTCAGTTAGGGCTTGATTAGACCAACCGATTAACTGGCCATCTTCTAAATATACTTCACCATCATAACCAAAGCTCCAAATCTTTGTTTGCTCTTGATCAAATGGCACAGCACCACTAATTGTGATCGTCACTTCTTCTGGCGGAACATTGTTACGTCCATTAAAAAAACGCCACAGTAGGCTTTGACCATCTTCAAGCTGTCGAACCATTCCACTAAGTGTGTAACTAATGGTAAATTCATGGTCACCATATTCACCAATGCCCCAAGTTAACTCATACCCTTCATCTGTTGAGATTAAACCATATTTTCCAATCTTCTCTTCTCGACTCGCATGAATATCCCATTGATCTTGATAAGTAAATGACTCACCAAAATCACTGACATGAACATCCGTTATTTCTGAACCTTCTAAATCACTAAAGACGAGGTAAACTTCAGTTCCTTCCGTTAAATGCATTTGTCTCGTCTCTGTCACGATTCCTGAACCATCAGATTGTAATTCAATTGAATAATCTATTGATGACATCGAATTCGCTTCTAAGTCTTGACTAAATAAGAAGAAACCAAATAAAGCAATTGCTATTACCGAAATTATTTTAACTTGATTTTTAAACATTTAATCAGCCCCAACCTTTTGTCATTTCCTTTATTATACTGGAAAAATTAATTGAAAAGTGGATTTTGAAGAAGATCGTTAAAAAAAGCCACTTTAATTGAAAACAATTAAAGTGGTATCTAGTGAATTATCCAATTGCAATCATTCGGTCAATTGCACATTTTGCTTTATTAGCTGTCTTTTCCGGTACAGAAATGACATGTGTATTATTTCTTAATGAGTTTAAAACTTTCTCTAGGGTAATCATTTTCATGAATGGACAGACAGCCTCGGGATTAGCTGCAATAAATTGTTTATTAGGGTTTTGTTTTTCCATTTGATGAATAATGCCTACTTCCGTTGCAACGATAAACTGCTCAGCATTTGATTTTTTTGAGTAGTCTAACATTTGACCCGTTGATAAAATATGTGTCTTATCTTTAGGTAGGATACCTTCAGATTTTAAATACATACTAGGTGTTGAACATCCGCATTCTGGATGAATAAGCAGATCTGCTTGATCATAATTTGTAAAAGTATCAGCAACTTGATCCGGTCTAATTCCAGCATGAACATGACATTCCCCTAGCCATATATGAATATTTTCCCGACCCGTTTCTCTTTTTACAAATTCACCTAAAAACATATCTGGCAAAAATAAAATCTCTTGATCTTCTGGAATTGAGTTAACGATTGCCACAGCATTAGACGATGTGCAACAATAATCACTTTCCGCCTTCACCTCTGCAGATGTATTAACGTACGAAACAACAACTGCATCTGGGTGGTCCTTTTTCCACTCACGAAGCTGTTCAGCAGTGATTGAATCAGCGAGTGAGCAACCTGCCTCTAAATCAGGTAGTAAGACAGTTTTTTCTGGATTTAAAATCGCTGCAGTCTCTGCCATAAAATGAACACCACAAAAAACAATCACATCAGCTTGTGTATTTAGTGCAGCTCTGGCAAGCGCTAAAGAGTCACCTAACACATCAGCAATATCCTGAATTTCAGGAATCTGATAATTATGTGCTAAAAGTATTGCATTTCTTTTTTTCTTTAACTCATTTATTTGTTCTACAATAGAGCTCTTTTTATCGGTTACAATCATGATTGAAACTCCCCCTTATTAATCGATTAATAGATTTGCGCTAATGTCCAACGACTGATACGAGTGGGTTAAAAACCCAAGAGAAATATAATCAACACCTGTGTCACGATAAGAAGCTAGATCACTTAACAGAATCCCCCCTGATGCTTCTGTCACAATCCCATTTGGAACTAGTTTAATAAATTGCCTAATCTGGTCTGGGTGACAATTATCAAACATAATGACATCTACCTGTGCCTCGACAGCCTCAATAACCTGTGCCATCGTTTCAGTTTCTACCTCAATTTTAATCATATGACCTGCCCGTTTTCTCACCTGCTCAACCGCTTGTTTAATTGAGCCTGCCCATTCAATATGATTATCTTTAATCATCACACCGTCATATAAACCGAAACGATGATTAAATCCACCGCCACAGCGAACCGCATATTTTTCTAACATTCTTAAGCCTGGTGTTGTTTTTCTCGTATCACAAATTCTAGTTTCTGAACAATTCAACTCTTGAACTGCTTGATTAGTTAATGTTGCTACCCCACTCATACGCTGGATTAAATTTAAGATAACCCGTTCTCCTTTTAGTAGATCGAGAACACTTCCTTTAACTACCGCCAGAATATCTCCCTGTTTTACTTGTGCACCATCTGATACATTTAAATGAATATCAATTGATTTATTTAGTAGAAGGAAACCAATCTTGATAATATCAACCCCAGAGAAAACACCTGCCTCTTTTGCCATCAGTACTAATTGGCCTTCCTTTTGTTTAGGGATAATAAAATTTGTCGTTTGATCACCTTCCCCTAAGTCTTCAAGAAAAAAGTTTTCCAGCATTCTTTTAAGTTTTATTTGATTCACAATAATTAGTCACGCCCTTAACTATTCATCTGTCTTGTCATCTATCTTTACATAGTTTCTGCTACAATTCAAGTCCTTTTATTATTTACAAACTATTGTATCAATCAGACAAAATCATACTTTTAGGCTATCACCATACTACCACTTATTTACTTTTTAAGGTTTTCTCTTTAATTCATAAGTGTTTTTTCCGGTTTTTTTACTTTTTTAAACTTAAAAATAAGTTACAGTTGAATTGAGTAGTCATTGGAAACGTTTACAAAATAATTGGAGGTGAACTTGTTTAAAAAAGCTATTAATTGACTACTTACAGAAGCATCTGATCAAAACCCAAAAAAATGAGGAGGAAGACCATTTGAAACGAATCAAAAGATCATTGTTTGTCGGTATTTTGGCTTTTCTAGTGCTAGGAATATCAGCAGTAACTGTATATGCTGCAATTACAAGTAATGAAATTGGTACTCATGATGGCTATGACTATGAATTTTGGAAAGACGCTGGTGGTTCTGGAAGTATGACTCTTAATAGTGGTGGAAGTTTTAGTGCAAATTGGAGCAACGTTAACAACATCTTATTCCGTAAAGGAAAGAAATTTGATGAAACACAGACACACCAACAGATCGGTAACATGTCAATTGACTTTGGTGTTAATTATCAGCCACAAGGAAACTCTTATTTAACAGTTTATGGCTGGACAGTTGATCCACTTGTTGAATATTATATCGTCGACAGTTGGGGGAACTGGAGACCACCTGGAGCAAATGCAAAAGGAACAGTCTATGTCGATGGTGACACATACGATATTTATGAAACAACACGGGTTAACCAACCATCAATCATTGGCAATACAACATTCCAACAATACTGGAGCGTTAGAAGAAATAAACGGACAGAAGGAACGATTTCTGTCAGCGATCACTTTAATGCTTGGGAAAGCCATGGCATGCCAATGGGCAAAATGTATGAAGTGGCTTTAACAATCGAAGGCTACCAGAGCAGTGGTTCTGCCGACGTCTATCAAAACAACTTAAATATTGGTGGCGGTGGAAATGGTGGTGGCGGTGATCACGGAAACGGGCAAGTCACACGAATTGAAGCTGAATCAATGACACTATCAGGCACATATGCAGGAACAATTAGCTCACCATTTAGTGGTGTCGCCTTATATGCTAACAACGATTCTGTTAAATTCAATCAGTATTTTGCAAGTAACAATCATCGTTTTTCATTAAGAGGCGCGTCGAATAATAGTAATATGGCTCGTGTAGATTTAAAGATTGGTGGTCAAACACTCGGGACATTCTACTTCGGCGATCAATATCCAGCAGTTTACACGATTGATAACGTCTATCATGGAACTGGTAATCAAGAAGTTGAATTAATTGTTACCGCCGATGACGGTACTTGGGACGCCTATATTGATTATCTAGAAATTCACTAAAACAAGATCACATCTCAGTATGAAAGTTTCATGCTGAGATGTTTTTTATCTGTTTATTTGTTCATATAAATAACTAATAAATTCACCTTAAATTAACTATAATAGTTCCCTATTCGAATTCGTTAGTGTATAATAAAAATAATTAACTATATTTTATTGGCAACAATAAGGAGGAAGTTTTCGTGATCATTGCGATCATCTTTTTATTATTCGCTTCTTTTTTCTTTTCTGGAAGCGAAACAGCTCTTACGTCAACAAATCGAATCAAATTGCAGTCTAAGATTAAGAATGGCGATAAAAAATCGGAAAAGTTGCTCCATTTAGTTTCTCGTCCAAACGAGTTTATTACGGGGATTCTAATTGGAAATAACATTGCTAATATTATTCTGCCTGCTCTAGTAACTACAATCGCAATTGAGCAAGGCTATAGCGTTGGGATTGCAACTGCAATTCTAACTGTTGTGATCATCCTTACTGCTGAGATTATTCCGAAATCTATTGCAGCTGCTTTTCCTGAAAAAATTTCATATGCCGTTTTTCCCTTTATCAATGTGATTCTTTTCATCTTGAAGCCAATTACGTTTTTGATTAATAAACTGACAAGTTTCATCACAAAAGTTTTATCAAAAAATACACCTGAGAATATCTCTGTGTCTAAAGAAGAATTACGTGCGATAATTGATATTGCAGATGCAGAAGGAATGCTAGAACGGGATGAGTCAAACCGAATTAAGGGTGTGCTAGACTTTCATAATCTGAATATTAAAGATGTCTTAAAAACACCAAGAATTGAAATTGTTGCTATTCCTAACACATCAGATTATAACGACGTAAAAGAAGTTATATTACAAAACCCTTTCTCTAGATATCCAGTTTACGATGAAGGTATTGATAATATTATCGGGGTGCTTCATGCGAAAGACTTTATTCATTGGTCCCTCATCCCTGAAAAGCCACTAGTAGAGGTCATTGATACAGAACCTCTAATTGCTTATGAATTTCACTCAATTCAGCGGGTGTTTAGGCAAATGACTAAAGAGAAGAAACATATGGCGATTGTACTCGATGAGTATGGTGGAACTGAAGGAATCATCACTCACGAGGATATTATTGAGACGATGATTGGTCTTGAGATTGAAGATGAAACCGACTTAGAAAGTGGTTTGTTAATTGAAAAATTAACAGAAACAGAAATTATCTGCGATGGAAAAATCACACTCCACCACTTAAATTCTATTTTTGGTACAGATATTCCCGAAGAAGACGATGTACTGGCCGCTTATTTACTAAAAACATTAAATAATATACCGAAAAAAAATGAAGTGATCGAGGTTGATGAGTTAACATTTAAAGTATTAAATGTTAACGGGAGGACGATCGAAAAAGTACAAATTATTAAACAAATACCTGAAACTGAAGAGTAATCGAATCAAGTTAACCGATAAGATTACATAATCAATCATTTAAGGTAAATGAATTTTTATAACTTAATAACGGCTACGAGCTGTAACCCCCACTTAGATAAATCAAATCTGATTAAACTATCTATAGTGGGGTTATTTAAATCAATGAGCGTTAAGATGATCTTGGTTTACCCCAAGATCATCTTTTTATCATGATAAATACAAAACATTCTATTTTAAACAGTGAGGTGTAATTATGGGTAAAGATATGACGTCAGGAAATCCTTTAAAATTAATTTTGTTTTTTGCTTTTCCTATGTTGATTGGAAACGTCTTTCAACAATTTTATAATATGGCAGATACACTAATTGTAAGTCAAACACTCGGTATGAATGCCTTAGCGGCCGTCGGATCAACCGGAAGTGTAAACTTTTTAATACTTGGTCTTGCAATTGGTATTACCGCTGGATTATCTGTTATTACCGCCCAACGATTTGGGCGAAAAGACATTGATGGCTTGAGAAGAAGTCTTGGTTCTAGTTTAATTATTATTATCATTGCTAGCGCAATATTAACTTATTTTGCAACAACAAACACAAGAGAAATTTTAGAATTAATGCAAACACCACCTGAAATTATTGATCAAGCATATGACTATTTAGTCGTGATCTTCGGTGGTATTGGTATCACGGTGGTGTTCAATTACCTTTCTAACATATTGAGAGCGATTGGCGATAGCCGAACACCATTAATCTTCTTAATTATTGCATCAATTTTAAACGTGATCTTAGACTATACATTCATTTTAGTCTTTAATATGAATGTTGAAGGTGCGGGTTATGCAACAGTGATTTCACAAATTGTCGCAACGATTCTTTGTTTAGTCTATATTAAACGACGTGTGCCGATTTTGAGAATTTATAAAAAAGATTGGACATTAGATTGGGCTGAGTATAAAGAACACTTGCGCATCGGACTTCCATTCGGTTTCCAATATTCAATTATTGCCTTTGGAACGATTGCCGTTCAAATTACATTAAACCGACTAGGCGCTGTATCTGTTGCAGCTTACACTGCCTCATCAAAAATTGATCAGCTCCTAACGATGCCTCTTCAAACAATTGGTGTTGCAATCTCAACTTATGTTGCTCAAAACTTTGGAGCTGGCAAATTTGATCGAATCAAACAAGGGGTTCGAGCAATTGTAAAAATTACTTTAGTGTATAGCGTATCCATTGGCCTCATTCTCTGGTTCTTCGGACGAACGTTGGCGACAATGTTTGTCGATGGAAATAATGAGGCTGTATTAAGCTTAGCAGAGCAGTTTTTTAGAATTCAAGCTCCATTTTATTCATTCTTAGCTCTCGTGTTCGTCCTTAGATTGGCATTACAAGGGCTTGGCAATAGTTTTGCACCAACACTTGCTGGTGCAATGGAGCTAGTTGCTCGTATTTTTGGTGCAATTATTCTCTCTAAGTTATTCGGTTTCAGTGGAGCAATCATGTCGAACCCACTTGCTTGGATTAGTGCCGTTCTTATCTTAGTTCCAACCTACTTCTCAACGGAACGATTAATTACAAATGAGCCAAGCCCACTTGCAAGAAGATTCGCTTTTGGCTCAAAAGAAGTGGTTCGAACAGTTCAATTAGAAGAAAGCAAACAGCCCTAAAAAAAAGCAGATTTGGTAATCAAATCTGCTTTTTATTTGTAATTTTCACTACTCGCCAATCACACCACATGCAATGCGTGCACCTGCATTTCCTGCTGGCTGTGAGATATAGTCATCTGGATCGGCATGAATCACTAATGATGTTCCTTCATCAGTAAATAATGTATTTTGACCATCAGGATTTAGCGTGACTAGCGGAGCCTCTACTTCCACAGAGACCGTGCCATCTTCTGTTACTGTTATATTTTCAAGATCACCAGCGTGTGGCCCTTCTGGATGGTCAAAACCGTGTTTACTATTTGTCGGATTATAGTGGGATCCTGCTGATTCAAAATCTGGTGGCACACAAGCGCCACGATCGTGAATATGAAAACCATGCACACCAGGCGGTAGGTTATCACCCACTAATTTAATCTTCACACCACCAGTTTTTTGCTCGCTCAGAGTAGCTGTTGCAACTTGCATACCCTCTTGATTAATAAGCGTGACGACAACGTCATCTACAGTTGCACCTACTTCAACAGCTTCTTGCTCTAATTCTGTATCACCTTCACGATCACCTGTAAGCTGACAGCCGCTTAAAAACATCAGTGCCAGTGCGCAGATGAACAACCATTTGACTGCTCGTTTCAAGAAGATCACTCCCTTCACTCATGTATTTTTTTCACTACTAGTCTAGTCAAGCTGAACATTACTTAATCAATTTTTTTCAAAATAAAAATGAAATTGGTCTCCAATTGATGCAAACCAATTTCATTTTGTTTCGTAACTTTAAGATTAGAGCTGTTTACCATTTGATTCAATCATATTTTAAACTGCTCAACAAAATTACTGAGAGCTTGGCTCGATTCAAATAATGTTTGTGCCCTACTTGCGATTTGCTCCATCGTACTCGATGTTTGTTCAACTGATGACGTCGTTTCTTCAACGCCCGCTGCTGACTGTTGTGATATTGAGGCAATTTCTTGAACAGCCTGATTGACAGAGCCAGAATCTCGACTGAGAATTGCTAAATTAGAAATGACCGACTTCACATTGTCTGTCATCGTTCCAATTGCTTGTTCAATCGCATTAAAGTGAACACCAGTTAATTTAATATCTTCCGTTCCCTGACGCACTTCATCATAACTTTGCTTCAGCGCCAATGAAACAGCCTTCGTCTCCGTCTGATTATCCTGAACAATCGCCGTAATCTCACTGACCGAATCATTCACCTCTTCAGCCAATTTACGTACCTCATTCGCCACTACGTTAAAACCTAAACCATGCTCTCCAGCACGGGCTGCTTCAATCGACGCATTTAACGCCAATAAATTCGTCTGTTCCGAAATATCTCTAATGACAGAAATCAGCTTCGTAATTTGTGTCGCTTGACGATCAAGTCCTTCCAATTGAACGATGACATTTTGCACAATTTGATCAATCACATTCATTTGTTCAACGGATTTTTTCATGAAAAATTGTCCCTGATCTGTTTCCGCTTGCACACTCGTTAGCGAGCCCTGAATCGTTTCATTAGTCTGATCGATATCAGCAATTTTTTCAACAAAAGTAGTCATCATGTTAGCTAGCTGATAAGCAACAGTTGCCTGTGTTTCTGACCCTGAAGCAACCTCTTCCATTGTGGCAGCGATCTGTTGTGTACCTGACTTAACGTCTTCTGCCGATTGATTTAACTGCTCACTTTGACGATCAACAACACCAGACGTTTGTTTAATCGACTCAGTCATCTGTCTTAATTGTAAACGCATTTGGTTAATCGTTTGATTGAGTCGACCAATCTCATCATTTCCTTGCAAATGATTGCTTGTTTCAGTTAGATCACCCGTTGCAATTCGCTCACTTGCTCTAACGACTTTTTGTAGTCGGTTAGAAACGTGGCGACTAATAATCAAGACTAAAACAACAGCAATCACAATCGCAACAAACATACTAACTAATAAAATGAGTTGCGCAAAAACTTGGCTCTGATTAGCATTTTCAAGTGCAAGATCCCGATCCGCTACAATTAAATCGCGTAAATTTTCTAACTGAGAAATCGTCTCTTCTGTTAATTGAATATATCGATTACTATGTAGTCGCATCACAAATTCCCGATTGCCACTAACCGTCATAAATTCCTGATAAAGCATTTCAGTCAATTGCTCATTTAACGACGTGATTGTAGTTAAATGAGCAGTTTGCTGTTCACTCGTCATTTGTCCAGTCAATTTGTCAATCTGCTCAACAATCTCATGGTCCTTCGCATCAACATCATCTATGTAATTTTGACTTCCGAACTGAGCGTATCCCATCACAGATAACGCTTTTGACTGAATCAGGTCATTTAATTCATTAACCAGAAGTGCACGATCAGAATCCCGATTAAGGATCTCCATATCTTGATTTGTTTGATGAATTGCTCTTGAGACTAAGGTTGTTGCTGTAATTAACAAGATAAAAATCACAATTAAAATTAGACCGTATTTCCATGCAATGGATAGACGGCTTAAATTAAATCGGTTCCAGTTCTTTTTCTTCATCTTTCCCAGTCCCCCTTAACAAAAAAAGCACTACCTAACAGTAGTGTTCAAAAATAATCGTGAAAAGCAATCACATTTCCTTATTAGTAGACTAGCAAAGGAAGATGAAGTTTTAGTTAACGAATTGTAAATTTAACGTTAACAATAGGTAAATAGACTTAGTCAAAAAATACCCCTGATTACCTCATTCGATAATCAGGGGCGGTTTTAAAATGAATCTAAGCTAACTGTATCAGGATCCGTTCCCAAACGATTGCCACAATTTAAGCGCTCGATTTTCTCCATATCTTCATGAGATAATTCAAAGTCAAAAATATCAGCATTTTCCTTTTGTCGATCCGAATGAACGGATTTAGGGATTGTAATAATATCATTTTGATAATCCCAACGAATCATAATTTGTGCAGCTGTCTTATGATATTTCTGAGCTAACTCTTGGAGCACAGGATGATCAAGATAAGTTGCCTTACCAATCGGTGACCATGCCTCAACCGCAATACCGTGCTCCTTGCAATAGTTCCTCACTTCAACTTGGGAAAGCTGTGGATGCAATTCAATTTGGTTAATCATCGGTTTAATCGTTGCATCTTTCATTAAATCATCTAAATGATGTGGGTGAAAATTACTGACACCAATTGCACGCACCCGTTTATCACGGTAAATTTTTTCGAGCGCCTTCCACGTGTCCTTATACATACCAGGAATCGGCCAGTGGACAAGATAGAGATCCACATAATCCAGATTTAATCGTTTTAAACTCCGGTCAAAAGCGGCTAATGTCTCCTCATAGCCCTGTTCATCATTCCACACTTTTGTTGTAACAAAAATTTCTTCTCGAGGGATACCGCTATCCGCAATCGCTCGTCCAACACCTTCTTCATTTTTGTAAGTCGAGGCGGTGTCAATGTGACGATAGCCGATCTCAAGTGCGGAAATTACAGCATCATAAACTGACTCACCATCATCAATTTTAAAAACTCCTAATCCGATAACAGGTATTTCTACTCCATTGCTTAGCGTTCTTGTCGTTGTTAAACTCATGAATTAGACATCTCCTTTGTTCTTATTTACTCAACTTTCGTAGTTATATTTTTAGCCTATACTTAAATCAATTAAGAGCGGCATTCCTTTTCAGTATAGTACTTGACTTAATGACTTAATCAGGGGATAAAACACGTTTAATTGTGTTGGTGCTAGACCCGTGATCTGCACTCTGGGTGGACGCGTTCCGATCACTTGATTTGACTTTCTTATTTACGTATAGCATCAAAATATCATCTGTAAATAAGCGTGTTTTACTGCTATATGAACTTATCTTTTTTAGTAAGAACAGCCAACCTAAGTGGAGATAAGCAACGGGTGAGACTTCTGCAGGAATAGGATGAGCTGAAGATCCACTTTTGATATTTTTGGAATGTTAGACTAAGTTCGCCACGTCCGTGTGGCAACGTCTAACTGACCCACATCCTGTGCGCCCGAAGCCATCCCTGCGAAAAGCGAACCCGTTGCTTTTCGGAACGAATAAACGCTCGAACTAAGGAACAGTAATTCTATTTCCTATGTGTACAAGTAAAGTCAATATGGACATTGAACAACTTGTCTCCCCTACCACATCAAGGTTTACTTGCACATTTTAACCTGCGAAAGTTGAGTTATTTATAAAAAATAACCGTGACTAAATGATTCGATCAATCCATTACCAAATACAGTGCCCCTTTGATTCCCGCTTCATCTGTTAACCCCGGCGCAACAATATATTGATCAATTTGATCAGCTGTTAAGTAAGGTGAGCTCACATAGCCATTTAACATTTCAAGGACATACTTACGGATCAATGGGAAAAGTTGTTTCTGCTTCATCACCCCACCACCTAAAATAATCCGTTCAGGTGAGAGTACATAAATAAACGTCATTAGGGCTTGCGCTAAATAAAAGGCCTCCATTTCCCAAACCTCAGCAACATCGACCAACTGATCACCCTTTCTGCCCCAACGTTTTTCAATCGCTGGTCCAGCTGCAAGACCTTCTAAACAATCACCATGTGACGGACACGTTCCTTGATAACGGTCATCAGGATGTCGTGGCACTTTAATATGCCCGATTTCAGGATGTGACAAACCATTTAACGTTTGCCCTCGGTAATAAAAGCCGCCACCAATCCCCGTACCTACCGTAATATATAAGCAAGAATCAACATCCGTTGCATTGCCAAATTTCGCTTCAGACATTGCCGCAACATTCACATCTGTATCAATCACAACAGGTACCGAAAGTTTTTCTTGCAAAACCGCACCTAAAGGGTAATCAACCCAAGCCGTTTTTGGCGTCTTTTGAAGCTGACCATACGTTGGACTTTTTTGATTCAAATCGATCGGTCCAAATGCACCTAAACCAAGTTTTTTAATCCCTTTATCCTTAAAATAAGCAACAATTTTTGGAATGGTTTGATCCGGACGTTCTGTTGGAATCGTCAATTTATCTAATATATCACCCTCTTGATTACCGACTGCTAACACAAATTTAGTTCCACCTGCTTCAATTGCTCCTAACAACATAAAAAAACTCCTTTCTAAATCAGCTGTTCTAACTCAGTTATTTTAAGATTTTTCATTTGCTTAAATTTTAACACATTTCTTCAAGTTATCTCACTTTATTCGAAAATATCAGCTATAATATAATCAGCACCTCGCTTACTTTTCCCCGACTTTAGAATCATCTCCTTTAATTTCTAAATAATTATCAGGCAAAATTATAGAATTCTGCTAGTTAATCTGCTATGATTGAAACTCATGCTTAATTGTTATAATATCAATATGTAGTATTTTATATTTTTTATCATTTCCATATGTTGATTTTTAATGAGTGATCATGTATTATACTTAATAGTATATTAAGTATAATACAGCGTTTACATCTACTATGGAAATATGTAAAGGAGAGGTCTTATGTTAATTGAATACGTTACCGATGGTTTTATCGAAAAAGAGGTAAACAAGAATCCAAACCCTCTAACTGAAGTTGGTAGCTTTGTCTATACTAGAACCTATTCTAGATGGAAAGCAACAAGAGGTAGACGAGAGTATTGGCACGAAACAGTTCAACGCGCAGTCAACTATAACATGACTTTAGCAAGCGACCATTTAATTAAAATTGGACTCGAGCCAGACTACCGAGCACTTCAACAAGAAGCAGAACGCATTTTCTTAAGTATTTACAACACGAAACAATTCCCTTCCGGCCGGACATTATGGCTAGGTGGTGGGAACGATGTGATCAACGAAAAATTCACTCTCGGTAATTTTAACTGTTCATTTACAAACGTGAAAGATTGGAAGGACTTATCTGAAGTATTCTACTTATTATTAGTTGGAACAGGTATTGGGATTAAATCAACACTAAAAATGGCAAGAAGAATGCCTAAAATTAGAACGAACGTGGAAGTACTCCACTCACAATATCGACCAGTTCGACCGGAAGAGCGCTTAGAGCATTCTAAACTTGTTGAAATTGGTAATGGTTTTGCGAAAATTTATATCGGTGACTCGAAAGAAGGTTGGGTAGAGTCATTAGAATTATATTTAGATGTACTAACAAAAGCTGAGTTTAAGCATATCCATACGATTAAATTTAGTTATAACTCAGTTCGACCAAAAGGTGAAAGGTTAAAAACATTTGGTGGAACGGCATCAGGACATGAGCCATTGAAGGAAATGTTCGAGGGCTTTTCAAAAGTACTTAAGAATGAAATTGATGATAGTTTAGACCCGATCGAAACGGATGAAGATGGTTTTGGTCAAGTTCGACCGATTCATATTTTAGATATGGCAAACTTAATTGGCGCAAACGTTGTTGTTGGTGGTAAACAGTCTAATGCCTCCAACTTTAAAAAACATTCCTCTAATTCGGTGAAACTCTTAGTGGCATAAGACAATACCGAGCGAAGTTGAGAAAATAAATAATATTAGTGGACAGCAGAAATATGCATTATAATGTATTTATAGCATATGGAGGTGTTCGTTAATGTTCTATGTATATGAATGGTTCATAAATGATACTCTAGAAGTTTTTTATGTAGGTAAAGGTACTGGCAAGAGAAGATTTGAGACGCACAACAGAAACAGATGGTTTAACAATATATTTAATAAATATGATTGTTCCGTCAGGGTGGTTCACTCATATCTTACTAACAATGAAGCTTGTCGGTTAGAATCAGAGAGAATTGCTTACTGGAAAGCAAAAGGAAAAGCTAAATGTAATTTCACTAACGGTGGAACAGGTTTTTCAACCGGTAAACTAAACCCGATTCACAAGAGAATTAAACATGGCGAAGAGAATTACTTTTCTAAACACAAATTCACAGGTAAAAACAACCATATGACTGGAAAGAAACACACTGAAGCAACAAAGAAAAAAATATCCCAGTCGAGAGTTGGTAAAGGTGGACAGAAAGGTAAGGATAATCCAATGTATGGAAATGGGTTTAGAGGTAAAGATAACCCAATGTATGGGTTGAGAGGTTTAAAACACCACAATAGTAAATGTTACAAAATGATTTACACAGATGGAATTATTGATTATATGCATTCCAAAGGCTGTGAAATGAAATTTGGCATTGCTTTTACAAGAATCAGGCATACTTACTTACAAAAAGAAATCTAAAAATGACATATACACAGGAACAATTATTGAACTTTCTCAAAACGTGTAACGACTAGTCGAAAGACGTACACTACAAGCGATTGGTAGTGGAAACGGGGAACTCACTTTAGAAGTGATGAAGATATAGTCTGATCTCATAGGTGACTATGAGCAGTATCTTAAGATACGGGGTGGGTATTAGCGAACTCACTTGAACAATAAAGGTACTTGGTTAGACGTACCGCAGAAATTTTCTTATCGGACTCAGATGATATTGAAGTTTTACTTGCTAAGTATGGCATTAACGGGTTCTGGACACAGGAACACTTCGATCAACATGAAGTTGTGAAAACATCATTAATCAAAAATGGTATTAAACTGCCAAAATGGTTTGAAGACCTTTCAATTAAACAACACGCTGTCTCTTATGCTGACGGTAAAAATATGAAATATTTTGATGATGAAGAAGCTGCGATAGCTTTTGCGAAAGAAGTTGGTGGCTACCACATGTATCCGGTGCGTGAACCACGACTAAATATTGACCACCGCCGAATGAGTAATAACTCAGTTGCTTTCACAAAAGAACCGGAAAAAGAACGCCTAGACCTACAATTTGAATTATTAAAAGGTGAAGGTGAGCCGGCATTTGTTAACCTTGAAGAAGCTGCAAGACGCGTGTTAAAACAACTTGGTGATACGAATCCAACACGAAATAGACTTGAATACATCATGGAAGAAATCGGACTTAATCCATGTGTTGAAATCATTTTATTTAGTAAAAACGTGTGTAACTTAACAACAGTTAACGTCACTGCATTTGTTAATGAAAATGGTGAATTAGACGAAGCTGGTCTCCTGCAAGCTCAAAGAGACTCTGCTCGAATCGGCTTAAGAATGACCCTTGCAAATCTCGAGCTAGAAAATTGGGACAGAGTACAAAAACGGGATCGTCTACTCGGTACATCATTAACCGGTTGGAAGGATGCAGTTTCACTACTTGGTTACACTGAAGAGCAAGAAGAAGAATTACAAAGAAAGCTTCACCATGCATCCCGTAGTGAAGCAGACAAATATGCGAAAGAATTACGAATTAATGCACCGTTATTAGTTACAGCAGTTAAACCAGAGGGTACGTTAAGTCAAGTTGCGCGTAACCCAATTACAGATTCACCTGTTTCAAGTGGATTACACTGGTCACACTCTCCATACTATATCCGACGCATTCGAGTTAATGAATCTGATCCATTAGCAAAAGTTGCCCTAGACTTAGGCTGGACGGTAAATCCAGAAGTTGGCACAGAAGGCAATACACACGAAGAACGTTTAGCAAATGCAAAAACACTTGTGATTGATTTCCCAGTTGCTTCTGGAGCTGATAAAACAAAAGATGACATTTCTGTTGATGAGCAATTCGATAACTACTTCAGCTTCCAAAATCACTACACGGAGCATAACACGTCGAATACGATCACAGTTAAGCCTGATGAGTGGGAGCGTGCAGCGGAAAGAGTTCAACAAGGATGGGATAACTTTGTTGGGGTGTCATTCTTAGCACATGATGGTGGAACGTATCAGCTTACACCATACGAAGCAATTACAAAAGAAGAGTATGAAGATCTGAAAGCAAAAATGATTCCATTCTCTGCCGAGTTATTGAAGCAATATGAAGTATCCGATAATCTCGAAGATGCAGACATTGGTAACGACGGCTGTACAACAGGAGCTTGTCCAGTTAGATAAATAATCATGATTCGTAGATGGTGTCAGTCAAATGGCACCATCTATAAAAAAGACTTTTTTAGGAGATGTATGAGCATGAAGTTAGTCAAATTCTTATTCGCGATGATCCTCACAGTTGGTGTCTTATTTGGTTGTGATTCAGCTGACGTTGATTCGAACAACTCAGCAACAGAACAAGCCGAGGTTCAAGTTGAAATTATCATTTCTGTTGAAAATGGTGAAGACATTATTGCTACAGAAGCATTAGCCATTGAATCAGGAAAAAATTTAATGGAAGTAATGGAAGAAAACTTTGACGTCGTTAATAATGAAGGATTTATTTCAGCAATAAATGGGATTGAGCCAGAAGATGGCGAGCCTTATGCCTGGTTTTACACGATTAACGGTGAACATGCCATGAGTGGTGCAGATGACTACATCATCGAAGACGGCGATGTGATCGAGTTTGATTTCCATAGCTGGGAGTAAAAGCAAAACACTAACCGTCCGTAGAATTACGATGCTATCGATGCTCGTCAGCATTGCTGTAATTGGCAGAATCTACATGACTTTCATCCCTAATGTTCAGCCTTTGACAACATTAATCATTATCACCGCTGTGCTAATGGGACGCTCCAACGGCGTTATTCTTGCAACGATTAGTATCATTGTCAGCAATTTGTATTTAGGATTTGGGACGTGGACATTTCCACAGATTATTTCCTTTTCATTAATCGCCCTAATTGCCGGTTGCTTTTACCGGTTTAAAGATAAAAAATATTTTATTTATTTATTAGCTGTGATCGGGGGATTAGCTGGTTACTTTCATGGTTTTATTATGTCGATTTTTGATTATATTATCTTCGGGAATTTTTGGGCATATTATCTCGCAGGAATTCCTTTTGATACGTACCATGCAATCGGAAATATTGTGATTACAATCATTCTCTACCATCCCGTTAAATCAACATTTGAAATGACAAAAGTCAGTTGCTAATTATTTCAAACACCACATCACGTGGTGTTTTTTTATGCCTTTTTCCACTCCTTTTCGACACTTCCACATATTGATTGTATGAAATTTTCATTAGAGCAAAAGATAAAGTTGATCCTATTTTGGATCCAGATGAGGAGGTGAACATCTCTATGCAAACGCTCAAACGCATTGCTTTAACATTAGTCATTATCGGAGCCATCAACTGGGGATTAATTGGTTTGTTCCAGTTTGATTTAGTTGCGGCTATTTTTGGCGGCCAAACGACTGGTTTATCACGTCTTATTTATACTTTAGTCGGAATCAGTGGAATCATCTGTTTATCATTTTTATTTGATCCACTCGAAGAAACCGAACGTGATCAACCAATCAATCCTCGAAGTGTCAATTATGGTGTCGAACTGGGTGAGGATTTTGACTATGAACGTGAAAAAACAAATTATGATGAGCGATTAAGATAACGTATTTTTGTTTTTTTCGCAGCTTTAATCATAAATACTCAGCTCCCCGTCTAAATAACCTTAGACGGGGACTCAATCAAAGGATTATTCGATCAAGCGCTCCGGCATCAATCCTTCCATGAATGACCAGACGCCATTGCCGAGTAACAACTCCTCACGATCATATTTGTTTATCTCTGTTCTGATTAATTCAGTTTTTTTGTCAAAAACTTTATCGACCCAATGTGGTTCGATCAATAATGCTCGACCAAGCGCGACTAGATCAGCTGTTGTTAACACTTCGTCCGCTTGTTGTTTGGAACGAATATCACCAACACCGATAAACGGTACACGTCCATTGATTGCTTGATAAATGTAATTGATCATCGGTTTTTCTTGATAAACCTCACTAACAGAGATCCGCTGATAATCATTGATTGAAATATGGAGATAATCAAGAGGCTTATCAGCTAATTGATCAATTAAATATAACGTATCATCCAGGCTAATTCCAGGTGTTTCAAATTCCTCAGGCGAAAAACGATAACCGACAATAAAATCTTTTTTACCTGATTGATCAACCGCACTTGTGACCGCATCAACTAAATCATTGATCAATTTAAAACGTTTTTCTCTACTACCGCCCCACTCATCTGTCCGACGATTCGAATGTGGTGAAAAAAATTGTTGAATTAAATACGTATTTGCGCCGTGGATTTCAACACCATCAAATCCAGCTTTTAACGCCCGAATCGTTGCTTGTTTAAAATCATCGATTAACGCAAGTATTTCATCAGGCAATAACTCTCTTGGTATCTCAGCAGCTGATCTTTCAGCAGCAACTGCACTTGCAGACACAGGTTGAACACCACGCAGGATTTTTGAATTCGTCATACGTCCTCCATGGAAAATTTGTAAAATGGCTCTCGTACCATTTTGCTTAATTGAGCCAGCTAACTTAGACAAGCCCGTAATATGACGATCATGATAAACACCCAGTTGACCTTCCCATGTCTTCCCGTTCGCTTGAACATTTGCCGCTCCGGTAATCACAGCACCAACTTCACCTGATCTTAGTGCATAGTATGCACATTCATCACTCGTGATTACACCGTCGAAAAAACTCATGCTCGTCGTCATTGGCGCCATCACGATTCGATTTTTTAAAGTTAACCCACGTTTAAATGTGATCGATTGTTTTAATTCAGCCATCCATATCGTCTCCTCTTTTCGTTAATAACAGCTTCTTAATGGGATGATAGTGAGGTCGGTCAAGGGATAGCTTTCTGCTATCTCAATTGACCGAAATTTTCACTATCTATATTTTTACAGCTATGAAGAGTAAAAATTCTTCGTGATAAATATCGAAAAAACGACCCCTTAATATTACATTAATGTT
>NZ_BAABDL010000029.1:0-1911 GCF_039539605.1 Amphibacillus indicireducens
AAAAGTGCTGATTTGTTTGATAAAATCAACACTTTCAATACTATTTGTCATTTGGAACTACGAAAGTCAGGAAAAATTACAAGACTAATATTAAAAATAAAAAATGTCTGAACAATAAAATTAAAACTTTCACTAGAAAATTCCGCAATCGATAAAATGGTTAAAGACAATAACGCTCCAAATATATTAAATAAATAACCACCTAAAGTGTAAAAAAAATGTTTTATCCTTAAATATTTAGTGTCTTTTGTGTTACTTATATACATACCTGACGTTCCACCTAACAATTCGTTCGTGGTGATAAGAAGTTGTTTTCTTCTACCATCTTTATAGTATATGAGTGGTCCAACATGTAATAAGTGGAATTTAAATTTACAAAAACATCCTAGCGTTAGATGCCCAATTTCATGGATGAATATCACAAAATAGTACAATATAAGAAGATAAATATAAATAAAATAGATATTCGTTCTGTCAAGCTCTAATCTAAAGCCAAATAATTCATCGATTATAATAGGCACAAAAAAAGTTAAAAAGCCAAAAATAACGAGGGTAAGGAAAATATTTGTTAACCTGCGAAACATATCTTTTTACTCACCTCTCTGAAATAATTTTATTCATAAATTAACAAAGTAAATAGATAGAAACCAATTTTCAGCATCTTAATAATAAGATAAATTATTTTTTAAAATACTGCTCAGATTATATGTAGATGGTGATAAACTATATGAATATTTACAAACCACTAGTTACATCTTTCACTTATTTGTACAACAACCAAGGTCACACGAGTTCTTTTCAAGATTTCTTACCTTCAAATATGGTTGTATGGATATTATTTAAAATTACTACAAAATTTTAGTGTATTATTGCAGTGGTGTACCATCTCAATCTATTGATGATAATTATTGGGTTATTCAATTATAGTATTACGCACAAATTGAGAGTTAGAAATGTAAAGGTTTGTGCATTGCTACTATTCAAAAAACAATTTATGGTTTCTATTAATTCAAACTGATATATCTTAAATCGATATTAAGGTAATTAAATTTATGCATATAATTTTTTAAAAAGTGCTACAAACTGTAGATGCTACACCAGATATAACATCTGAAGCTTCTTAGATAATTAAAACCCAAAGAAGTCCTATGTTTTCCAATATCATCCTAGTCTCAAAGTTTTATAAATAAAAATCTTATCTTTTAAGGATTCTATTAAGGATGTCTCTGCAATACTTCACTTTAAAACTAATTTGTTTTTTACTGTTGCTTAGAAAAAAATAATCATTTAAGAAACCTATTTGTAACATGATTAGAGACCGCTTTTGAGGCACCTCCAACAGCACTTAAACTTGCTGCTACAGATATTTTTTTAGTTGCAAGCGTTACGGTTGCCTTTGTGGAAACAGCCTTTATAGCTGAATATATTAGGGTCACCTTTAATGATATTGCTCCACCGTTAACTCCAAAAGCTTCATTACTATTAAGATCTTCAAAAGACGGATCAACAAAACCCAATGCTTCCTTATTCATATTTATTACTCCTCTCTGTATTTTTGCCAAACACACACTTTAATGCTCTATATGTTTAGGCTATTTTTTATGTTTAATACCATTCCGTTTCTATAGATTGATACCTTCACTTACTTTTTCTGATTTCTTTTATGTAGAACATATGACGTATTTACTTAAATATATTAACCTAGATTATTCATAGCCCAATCATAAAACCTGAATAAACCGCATCAAATCAATTAAAAATAACCAATCAATCTTTCACTAATTAAGTGAAAAGGAGCCCGATCTTTGATATTGTATAAGTGATCAAACAAATACAATTGGTAGTGTAAAAAGTTCTATGAAAAGATACTGAATTGGAGGATGAATTCAAAATACAATATGTTTTTTGATC
>NZ_BAABDL010000030.1:0-1905 GCF_039539605.1 Amphibacillus indicireducens
AAAAGTGCTGATTTGTTTGATAAAATCAACACTTTCAATACTATTTGTCATTTGGAACTACGAAAGTCAGGAACTGATAGGCTTGGCGTGTCGATAAGCTCGGACGCCACTGCGCTTTAATTCGATTCAAGCGCTCAATCGATTCATCACTTTGATACCGATTCTCCTCTTTCAAAAGCTCAAAATGATTCGTGCACATATTCGCCGGTCTAACGACAACCTTTCTTGGACTCGCCTCAACAACAACTGACTCACCCGTTCGATCAAACAAAATATAAGAAAAAGAACTGCGGTGGGGAATCGCCTTTAATAATTCAATCCCTTCATCAACAGTCGCACAATTTTCAAGCAAAATTCGTCCGATCATATTACAGACAAACCCGTCACCCGAACCAATTCGATTAGTGAAGTTATAACCCATCGCAAAACCTTTTTCATTGATCCCATCCATCCGACCGGTTATTTGCATCGATGGCCCGATTGAGGCATAACCTCCATCACTCGGCTGATAAACAACTAGACGTCCTTCATAACTACTCGGGTGGCTGTCATAATTACGAACAAGAAAATCTGTCCCTGTCATAATCGAACAGCCACTCCGCTCTTCCTCTAAATAATAACCACTAAACTCTTTAACCGCTTGTTCAAATGTCCACGCTAAACCATCTGCTAGCCCCTGAAGCTCAGCAACCAAACCCGGTCCAAACTGATTCAGCAGTTCGACCGCTTCGCTCACATCCGTAAAAAACTGTCGCTTACGCCGTTTCTGCCATTGAGTGCGGCGATTTTTTAATAAAACAGAATCTTTCAGGTCTTGCCCTTGCTCAAAGCCTAACTGATAGTGCGAGCCACGAAATTGGATCAGAACTGTAAATACTTTTATCAATGAATTGCTCCTTTGTTAAAAAGATTATTTATAACGCTTCTCTAAATCACTCATCCACCAGCCCAATAAAATGCCAAGCATAAGTAAAATAACACAAGAAAGGATACCGATCCAATTGAATCCATCATAGTTAACTGGGACAATCATCACCGTTGAGGCAAAGATAACCCCCAAAATAAAGTGAAACATGGCAGCATATGCTCTTTTCAAAATGAATTCTACTAATTTAGACAATAATAAAACACATAAAACAACACCAATCCCGATCGGAATAATTACACTTAGATCAAGGTCCTTAATTCCGTCAGCCATCGCTTTATACATCCCAAAGTAGAGTAAGAAATTCGATGGACTTAAACCGGGGACAATCATCCCTAAACCAATTAAACCACCTGCAAGTAACCATGTCCAAGTATTTTGCACAATCACTGTCGTTAATAACTGCTCACCATATGATAAAAACAAGAAAAAGACCACAAAAGTAATCACCATATTGACAATATCCTTTAGATTACGTCCATGCTTGCCAGCTTCACTCCAGAGAGCCGGAACCGTTCCGATAATACAACCAACAAAAAACCAGAGAATAACGGTCTCATGTTCCCCAAGTAAGAAACTAACTGCAAACGATAACAGAAAAATACCAGCCAAGCCACCTAAGCCAACTGGGATGAAAAATTTAACATTTTCTTTAAAGTTTTTCGTTAGATTTGCTAAAAATAAAATAATCCGCTCATAAATACCGAACACTGCCGCTAAAGCCCCACCGCTCACACCTGGTAAGATAAAGCCTGATCCGATAAACATTCCTTTAATAAATCGTAACCACCAATCGATTAAACTCGTTCGTTTCATAAAAAATTTGTCTCCTTTATACATTACGCTCTTTTTTAACTATCCTATTATAACACGACTCATTCTATAACTACCAAAATTACCAGCAATAATTAATTGAGATAGGGGGAGGTGACTAACCTCCGTCCCTCTCACACCACCGTACATACGGTTCTCGTATACGG
>NZ_BAABDL010000031.1:0-16130 GCF_039539605.1 Amphibacillus indicireducens
AAACAAACCCTCTAAACCCTTTTACATCAAGGATTTAGAGGGTTTTTCATTTAATTAAGTGTCAAACTCGGGAACCCATCACCTCAAAAATTTCATTGTATATCTAGCCAGCGAAACAACTTATCTTATTTATTATATCTGTCACTTATAAATATATACGTATATGTAACCGGTGTCAATAACAAATAAGTAATTTGTCCGTCTTTTTTTCTTCTTGATTAATGTTTTTGTTAATTATATAATTGCTTTATAGGAGATTGTAAGCGTTACTATAATAAAAATATTTACTGTATTAGTTATTTTTCCACTATCTACTTAATTTAAAGGAGCTGTTTTTATGCAATTAGAACTTGACTCAGCATCACTTCAAGTATATCAAGCTCTCGCTAGCGACGTTAGGCTTAATATCATTCAATTACTCTCAGAAAAAACTTACAATATAAAGGAATTAGCAACCGCTTTGGAGCTTAGTAGCCCAATCGTAACAAAACATATCGAAAAGTTAGAAGCTGCAGGGATTATCCGGACAGAAAAGAAGCCCGCAAAGTCCGGTTTACAACGGATATCAATATTAATTGTTGACCATATTGAGATAAGTTTCCCTAAAAAGATACAAATTTCTTACGCTTCTTATGAAATATCCGTACCAATTGGACATTATACTGATTTCCATGTTGTCCCTACCTGCGGTTTAGCATCTGCTAAGGATTTTATTGGTCCTGTTGATCAACCAAAATACTTCCTTGCGCCTGAAAGGATTTCTGCCGGAATCCTTTGGTTCACACAAGGATTTGTAGAATATAAAATCATCAATCAATTAGAAGAAGGAGATCAATTAAAACAAATTGATATTAGTTTTGAAATCTCTTCCGAGTTTCCCTTCTCCAACTCTGTATGGCCATCAGATATTTCTTTTAGTCTCAATGGGATTAAGTTAGGGGTTTGGCAAAGCCCTGGTGACTTTGCTGACACAAGGGGCAAGCTAACTCCAGATTGGTGGCCAGATAATATCAATCAATATGGGATCTTAAAAACTTTACGTGTTACATCACATGGCACATATATTGATGGAGATCCGATATCAGACATAACAATTGCAGATTTTATTACAATCCACGATAGTTGGACCTTTAGAATTGAAGTAAAAGAAGACGCAGAGCATGTTGGTGGTGTCACTTTATTTGGAGAAAAGTTTGGCAACCATCCACAAGATATTATTTTTAAAACATACTACATTTAAAAGGAAAAGGCGCTTTCATTAAAGTACCTTTTCCTTTTAAAGTTCAGATTATTCGCAGGTTTAATTATATTTTCAATTAGACTATCAAAAGGCAATTGCTCTACCCCGCTATTCTCACTACAACGTTCGTACAATATCTTTTAAAGAAACCATTATGTATTGAGTTATACGAACAAGTTAGTTATACTAGTTTTAAAAATGAGGTAGCACGATTAAGGAGGGTTTAATCTATGAAAAAAAATATCGCTATCATAATCATTATTCTCTTACTCTTTGCTGTTCCAGTTGAGATACAGGCTGGTAATCCCGTGATCAAAGATCGTTACAGCGCTGATCCAGCAGCACTTGTCCATGATGGTAAGGTCTATTTATATACCGGACATGACGAAGCAACTGTCAACGATCATTTTTTTGTTTTAAAAGAGTGGAGTATCTATTCATCTGAAGATATGATCAACTGGTCTTACGAGGGATCATTAGATCGGAAGACTTTTACTTGGGGAATGCACGATACAGCGTGGGCGTCTCAAGCTATCGAACGTGATGGGAAATTTTATTGGTATACAACAGTAAGAAACAATAGTCATGCTGATCCAGGATATGCGATCGGAGTAGCTGTCTCAGACCATCCAGTAGAAGGCTTCACAGATGCTTTAGGAGAACCTTTAATTACGTCAAGTATGACCGAAACACCTGAGCATATGGGGAATGACCCATGGGATGTAATTGATCCAACCATTTTTATCGATGAAGATGGTCAAGCACATATGTATTTTGGCAACACGCACCTCTATTATGTAAAACTCAAGGATAACATGATCGAGTTGGACGGCGAGATTGAACTAGTTGAGATTCAAAACATGCGTGGAACATTTACCGAAGGACCTTTTCTTCACTATGATAATGATCAATATTATTTAACTTTTGCAATCAACTACCCTGAGGAAATTGGTTATGCAACAAGCGATAGCCCAGATGGACCATGGGAATTCCAAGGAAAGATTATGGATCGAATCCCAAACAGCGGGACGAGTCACCCTGCTGTGCTTGAGTTTGAAGATCAATCATATTTCATTTATCACAATACCGCTCTAGCCGGCGGTGGGGAAAACAATCGTTCCGTAGCAATTGAAAGATTACATTATTATGAAGATGGTTCAATTGCAAAAATTATTCCAACCGCTTCAGGCGTAAAAAGCGATAGTTATCTGATCCGACCAATTAATAGTAATCTTGCATTAAGGCAAGTGACCATGGCTTTAAGAGTAGATGAGATCAACGAAGAACATTTTGATTATCGTTGGCATGAAACAGAAAGCTTAGCTTCACTTGGTGACGATTATGTCTCTTATCAAATTGATAATAACCCTGGCGTATATCTAGTCATGACTGAAGAAGGTCAATTAAAATTAGAGAAAAATGATGGGTCTAGCGAATTTTCTGAACGAGCAAGCTTCAGGAAAAGTACTGGATTAGCTGATCAAGATGCCTACTCATTACAACCTTATCTAAATGAGCATTTATATGTTGCTACCATTAATGAAGGCAGCTCAGTCAGTCTAGTTGATGCTAGTCAATTAGAAAGTGAAGCTGCTGCGACATTTACCATTGAACAAGCAGCACCAATTATTCCGCCTAATCCAAATGAAGCAAATGATACTACTGAGCCAAAAGAATCGGAAGAGCCATTAGAACAGGAAGTAGAAGAAGATAAGACTGAAGAAGTTAACGATCAACTAGACCAAACGAAAACGGAAACATCAAATCAGCTGACCTGGATGACAATTATTTTAGTAAGTTTAATAGTTGCAGCTGGTATAAGCTACTATCTCTTGCGTAAACGTAAATAGTCTGTAATCAACTCAACTCACCATACATTAGAAAGAAAGTCACGGTTGTACCGCTGACTTTCTTTTTTCATTTTATTACGGTATGATTAATAGTTAGGGACTCGAAATATTTTGAAGGAAGGGATTTATATCCAAGAAGAAAAACTGATCAAACGGAATGTCACCATTATGTGGATTGCAAATTTTTTTATTTCCGGAAGTATTACAATGGTACAACCGTTTTTGTCGCTTTACATTGATACACTTGGTAATTATTCAGAAAGCCAAATCCAAACGTGGTCAGGATTAATCTTTAGCATTACCTTTGTGACGGCTTTTATATTTTCTCCCGTTTGGGGGAAGATTGGTGATCGATTCGGACGAAAGCCAATTCTAGTTGCATTTGCTTTTGGACTTAGTCTATCTCTATTTTTAATGGGTTATGTGACTTCGATTTTCCAACTATTTATCCTCCGCATGTTTATGGGAGTTTTTACGGGATTTGTTTCAATGTCCCAAGCACTTATTTCTACTCAAACCTCTAAGCGTGTAGCGGGTCAAGTTCTCGGCACACTACAAACCGGTAGTATTGTTGGGACGTTATTAGGTCCACTGCTTGGTGGATTTTTAGCCGACTTGTTTGGTTATTCTGCTACGTTCATTTGGCTGTCGCTTATTTTAGTGATCACTAGCTTTTTAGTTGCATTTGGCGTTAAAGAATTTACAATTAATGAAGAACAATACAAAGTGAATTATACTAGTAAACAAGTATTCGTTCATATTTTAAAACATCCGATGCTTTTAATTGTGATGCTAATGTCGATGATTGTCCAAATTGCAAACTTTAGCATCCAACCGATTCTTTCCTTGTTTGTCGGTGAATTAAATGGGATTGGACATATCGCCTTCTTCTCTGGCTTAGCTTTTTCAGTGACTGGGTTAGGCAACCTATTAATGGCTCAACGTTGGGGGCAACTCGGTGACCGACTCGGTTATATAAAAATTTTAACAATCTTATTATTTGCTTCAGCAATCGTTTACTTCCCCGGTGGATTTGTGACCGAACTTTGGCAACTGATTCTTTTACGCTTTTTCTTGGGACTTGTTTTTGGGGGTATTATTCCACTTAGAATTGCTTATATCCGTCAAGAAGCACCGCTTTCTATGCAAGGTGAAGTACTCGGCTATAATACGAGCTTACGTTTCTTTGGTAACATGATTGGACCGATTTTAGGTGGATTCATAAGTGCACAGTTTGGTTATTCCGCTGTTTTTATTTCAACAAGTTTACTATTATTATTTTCGGGTGCTTTAATGGTAGTCGCTAAGCGCCGTTATCCTGAACTTGCTGCCAACGATCATTAATAATTAAAAGCCAACTAACTTGAATCATTGAGTTGGCTTTTAATTATTTCTTCATTCTATTTTTATCTTTTTGCGATTAAATCGATTTCTACTTTCACATCTTTAGGAAGCTTGCTCACTTCAATTGTCGCACGAGCTGGATAAGGCTCAGTTAAAAATTGAGCATATGTTTGATTTAATTGATCGAAATCTGCTAAGTCTGTTAAATAAATCGTAAATTTAATCACGTTAGCAAAGGTTAAATTTGCTTCTTGTAAAATCGCCTCTAAGTTCTTCATCACTTGAGTCGTCTGTTCTTCAATCGTCTGACCAACGACCTCCATTGTTTTTGGATCCAATGGAATTTGCCCTGAAACAAAAACTAAATTCCCTGTATCAATCGCTTGTGAGTATGGTCCGATTGCTTTTGGGGCAAAGTCTGTTTGAATTTTTTTATTCGCCATGTTAGACATCCTCTCTGCTCTTACTAATTTAAATTTTAACATAAGTTCTTTTCTTTAGTACAATAGATTTAATATCACTTTCTGATGAAGGAGAATTTGTATGATTAAAACTTTTCAACTTAGAACTCGAGCGCATAGTGAGATGATTGAGATTACTGATCAAATTCAACAGTGGTTGAGTGAAGAACAAATAACCACTGGGCTTGTTGTCGTCTCTTCAATGCACACGACTGCGGGAATCACTGTTAATGAAAACGCTGATCCAGATGTTAAGACTGACTTTCTACGCCGATTAGATGAAGTTTATCCGTGGGATCACGACAAAGACCTTCACATGGAGGGTAACACAGCAGCCCATCTAAAAACAAGCACGGTCGGACATGCTCAAACATTAATTGTCTCACAAGGTAGACTCATGCTCGGCACATGGCAAGGTATCTATTTCTGCGAATTCGACGGCCCCCGTTCAAGAAAATATACCGTAAAAGTAATCCAACATTAATATTTTTTAAAGTTAAATCAACGGCAGAGATTTCTTTTGCCGTTGTTTTTTTAAATTAGTTGTTTTAGTTGCTCAACAACAGCTACTAAATCAGCATGGATGACATGATCAAATAAATCATCCATCGGGGTTGGATCGCGGTTGACGATGGCCATTGGGATGCCATATTGCTTTGCTGAACTTGGTAATAAACTAAATGGGGTAACTAATAATGAAGTACCAAGAACAAGCATCAAGTCACTCGATGCGATTGCCATTTCTGCCTCACTATGTTTTGTGATCGGATCACCAAAGAGAACGATATCTGGCCTAACAACAGTTTTACAGTCCGTAGTCGTACAAACAGGCACATCATGCTCCATCAAATAAGCTAAATCATAATGTGCACCACACACTGGACAAGTTGCTGTGTTTAAATTACCATGATATTCAACCACATGTTTGTTGCCCGCTAAGCTGTGTAAGGAGTCAACATTTTGTGTCACAATCGAAATGTCTTTACCTTGCGTCTCAAGCTCCGCTATAAAATTGTGTACCTCGTTTGGTTGGAAATTTCTTAACAGTTTAATTTGAAAAATCTCTTTATATTTTCGCCAAAAATCGTAGGGATCTTTTGTGTAATAATCAACTGATGTATAATACTCTCGCGAACGGTCTTCCGTCCAAATCCCGTCTGTTGACCTGAAGTCTGGTATACCACTAGCTGTAGAAACACCTGCGCCAGTAAGAAAAACAATTGATTTTGCTTCTGAAATTAGCTTTGCTAATTGATTGATTTGTTTCACTTTTATCAAACCCCTTTAGTCTTATTCTATCATAAGCTTTGACCAACTGTCGGTTGGCTATTTTTTTTTGAAAAACAAATAAGTCGACAGGTCATTAACCGATCGACTTATTTTAAAATTTTCTATTATTCTTTAACTGCTAACGCAACAACTGACATCGGAGGCAACGTTATTTTTAACTTATTGCCTTGTTGTTCAAAATCAGTAAATTCAGTTGGCTTAACTTTTTCAGGTTGTTCAAATGTATTATGATCATTCATTTTATCTGATGTAATCACTTCACCTGTAACTTCGTTTAGCAATGCTCCACGTAAATCAAACTCAACAACTGTTTGATGATCTTTATCTGCGTTTGTGAGGGTAATATTAATCGTTCCATCAGCTTGTTTAGAAGCAGAGCCATTAACTTGCGGATACTCTTTACCATCTACTTCAAGCATATTTGATTCGATATTCAATGCAACACGTTCTGCATCTTGGTGTACTTTATACATTCGAAAAACATGATAAGTTGGTGTTAATAACATCTTATCTTCTTCAGTTAAAACCATTGATTGGATGACGTTAACCATCTGAGCAATATTCGCCATCTTAATCCGATCATTGTGATTGTTAAAGATATTTAAAGAAATTCCAGCAATAACTGCATCACGAACCGTGTTTTGTTGATATAGGAAGCCTGGATTTGTGCCTGGTTCAACATCATACCATGCACCCCACTCATCTACGATCATTGCAATCCGTTTTTCGGGATCGTATTTATCCATAATCGTGCTATGTTTGTTAATTAGTTCTTCAATGTAGTATGCTTTCTGGATAGAGATTTCCCATTCTTTATCACTAAAGCGAACAGCATCACCTTTATCCCAAAAACCACCTGGGTGAACATAATAATGCAAACTTAAACCATCCATATGCGGAGTGGCTTCTCGCATCATTGTCTCTGTCCAATTAAAATCATCTACATTAGCGCCTCCAGCAATTTTGAAGATTTTATTGTCACCATAGTTTCGGACATATGTTTGAAATCGACGGTAAAGGTCAGCATAATATTCTGGCCGCATATGACCACCACAGCCCCAGTTCTCATTACCAACACCAAAATATTTCACTTTCCATGGCTTTTCTTGTCCATTCTCTTTCCGCCAATTAGCCATTGGTGATTCGCCATCAAAGGTCATATATTCAACCCACTCTGACATTTCTTGTACCGTTCCACTCCCAACATTTCCGTTGATATAAGGTTCGGTATCCAATAACTCACATAACTTCATAAACTCATGTGTTCCAAAATGGTTGTTTTCGACGAGTCCACCCCAATGCGTATTGACCATCCGCTTACGTTCTTCACGCGGACCAACACCATCTTTCCAGTGGTATTCGTCAGCAAAGCAACCACCTGGCCAACGCAGAACTGGGATACTGAGATCTTTTAACGCATTTAATACGTCATTACGAATGCCATGAGTATTAGGAATTGATGAATCTTCTCCAACCCACAATCCTTCATAAATACAACGTCCTAAATGTTCGGCAAATTGACCATAAATATTTTTGTCGATTTTCCCTTTTGAAACATCTGCATTCAATACAATTTTGGTCTTCATTTGGTCACACCTTTATTTAAGTTCTATTTTTAGTAATTGACAAGCATGTGGTCGTAGATGGCTTTTAATCTCTTGATTAACCAACGGCATTGTCTGTTTTTGCCACAAATCAGTCAAAGACTTAATCTGGTTCGATTTGATGCCGATATCATCCAGATCTACGGACACTGTTTGCGCTACATCAGCAATGTTAAACAGAGCGACGTATAATTCCTGATCTGCACCATTTGACTGCCAAACGACTCTGTCTTGATAACGATAAACTTGCCGCGCATCAGAGCCTTCTCGATGCATTTTTAATACTTCTTCATTCGTTAGTAATGATAAAGTAAACTCATCATTATCACGCATCTCTCCACCAAACATTAATGGTGATCTAAAAATCGTCCAGAGCGTCATCATTGTGATTTGTTCGTCTTGAGTAAAGCGGGTATAGCGATCACTCGCCCCACCATCGACTGAACGGATACCAATATGACCTAAGGGTAACATGTCCGCATCTGGCCAATAACCTGGGCCAACATTTTTGCTCCAGCGATAGCAACGATCAAACATACCATATAGAAGCTCCCATAAATCCCAAAAATCATCCGTCATTCGCCACATGTTTGCATTTTCCTCAAGAATCGCTGCATCATTTAAGTGTGCAGGTCCTGGCGACAAGCTTAATACCATAGGACGACCACAGCGATCAATTGCTTTTCTGATCATCTTGATTTCCTCTAGATGAGCTCCATAAAGTTTAGAATCAGCTATATCATCAACCTTAATAAAATCAACTTCCCACTCTGCATATAACTCAAATAATGAGTCGTAATACATTTGTGCTTCCTTCTTTGTATGATCTAAACCATACATGTCTGTATTCCATGGACAAATAGAGTTTTGATGAGCAATCTCACTAGCCCTAACTTCTGTTCCTTTAATTTTAGTATTTTGATGAACAGCTTGTCTCGGAATGCCACGCATGATATGAATCCCAAACTTCAAGCCTAAATCATGTACATAATCAGCTAACGGCTTAAATCCCTTCCCATCTTTTGCAGATGGGAAACGATTTTCTGCCGGAACTAATCGCGAATATTCATCCATTTCTAACGGAACAAATGGTCGATAGGCAGATGATATTGCGCCAGGTTCAGACCACTGAATATCAACTACAACATATTCCCAGCCGTGTTGCTTTAAATGCTTCGCCATATAATCGGCGTTACCTTTTACTTCAGATTCTTTAACAGTTGCACCATAGCAGTCCCAGCTGTTCCAACCCATAGGGGGAGTTTTTGCATAATTATGATGTTTCATATTTTATTAACCTCTACTTTTTTTTAATCGAATTACGTTCCAAGATGTTTTTGATAATTGTGCTGTTAACATACCATTATCAAGCTTAGAATTGGTGTTATGCTGTGGCTGAACTGCTTGATGATCAGCTGTGTTGACCGCTTTTAAGTCATCATTGACTAATTCAATGTGCTCAACAAGCTGATAATCTTCGAAACTTCTTAAATCAATATCGATTGGCATACCAGATTCTAAATGCTTGTTAACGAGAAAAATCGTTACTTCTTCTTTTTCTTCGTTATAAACAGCTGCACTATCAACATATGGCACGTCAGTAAAGTCTCGACTATCATATTTAGGTGTTGATAGAATAGGTTTTAATGAAATACCTCGACCATAAACAGATGCGTGCATATATGGATAGAAAATTGTTTGTTTCCATGAACGACCTTCGTTTTCAGTCATAATTGGTGCAATAACGTTAACAAGTTGTGCCATTGCAGCCATCTTAACTCGATCGGCATGTTGTAAAAACGTGATTAATAAACTTCCGACTAATAATGCATCTTCAAAGTTATAATGATCTTCTAATTGAGGTGGAGCAATTGTCCATGGCTCAATTTGCTTGTCTGCATCATTTGAGTGATACCAGACGTTCCATTCATCAAAACTTAATTTAATTGTCTTCTTACTACGACGTTTTGCTTTAATATAATCACATGTTGCAATAACTGATTTAATAAAATGATCCATTGCTAAATTCTTAGCTAAATAGTTCGCTGGATCATTCGAACGGTTACCGTAATACTGGTGTAATGAAATGTAGTCAACATGATCATAAGCAAGATCTAACGTTGTCGCCTCATATTCTGGGAAAGTAGGCATTTCTGAGCTTGAGCTTCCACAAGCAACAAGTTCAATCGTCGGATCTACAAGTTTCATTGCTTTCGCTGTTTCATTTGCGATTCTACCATATTCATATGCTGTCTTATGTCCTATTTGCCATGGACCATCCATTTCGTTGCCTAAGCACCACGTCTTAATATTATGTGGTTCTTCATAGCCATGAGAACGACGTAAATCACTCCAGTACGTTCCACCTGGGTGGTTCGTATATTCAAGTAAATTTCTAGCCGCATCAATTCCACGTGTTCCTAAGTTAACTGCCATCATTACTTCAGAGCCAGCCTTCTTAGCCCAATCAACAAATTCATTCGTCCCGACTTCATTTGTTTCAATTGTGCGCCACGCTAGTTCTAGTCGACGTGGACGTTCATCTTTAGGTCCAACACCGTCCTCCCAATTATAAGCAGAGACCATATTTCCACCTGGGTAGCGTACGATTGGGACATTTAATTCTTTAACAAGTTCAATCACATCTTTACGGAAGCCTTGTTCATCAGCTTCTGGGTGACCTGGTTCGTAAATCCCACCGTAAACTGCTCTTCCTAAGTGTTCAATAAATGAGCCATAAATACGTTCATCAATTTTAGCAATTTGGTAACTTTTATCTAAGATCATTGTTGTTTTTAATTTTGACATGGTTATCCTCCAAAAAAAATTATTTAAATAAATTCTGAAATGACTTAACGAAAAAGCCGTATCTTTAGCAAACTTAATTCAAATATTTAATCGTTATTTTGCCTCCTTTATTTAAATATACGTATATGTTTACGTTTACATTATAGCTACATTTATATATCATTTCAATTCATAACTTTAAAAGTATCGTGTTAACAAGTAAATTAGTCCGAATTATTCAGATGACTATGCATTATTCCCGTTCACCTTTTAAACGAGTGAGTGCGTACATATAAATGAAAGTCATTTAGTTAAGCGTTACCATTTACTTTGATAGACGAGCAGCTTATTACTCGAGCGGACAACTCTCTGACCTTGTTTACTTTTCGATCACCTTTTTACCTAGGGTTACAATTCCATTTTGATCATAACCAACAAATACAATCGTCTTTAACCAGCGTTCCCAGTCCCAACTTTCATTTACTTTTCCTTCAATCAGCTGACCATTTAAATTTAAAGTAAATGAATTCGTGTTTGTTTGTTTGGTAAAGTAAGCTTGTCCATCCGACTCAGAGACAGATACTTCGATCGATTCATCTTGCTCATCATTATTAGGATCGACCTCGAAAAACTCCCAGTTTCCGATTAACTCACTTTGTTCAACTGGTCGATTCGTTTCTCCGGAGAACCTTTGTGGTGAAACGAGTGGCCATCCTTCATCTGTCCAAAAAATCTTTCGAATTTGTAAATAATGTACATGTCGATTTTCTGCAGTTCTAATATGATGACAAACATAGTAATCAGAGCCATCTTTTAAAATCGAATTATGACCTGGTGCAATCCAGCCCGGGTGATCCTTGAATTTGTATCCACCTAAAACTTTCATGCCAATTTCCTTTTGTGGTGAATCAATATCTGTCATTTTAAGTCCGTTGTAATCATAATATGGACCAGTTATATTTTTTGATCGCGCGACTCGGATATTATAATCTGCAGACAATGAATCGTAGGATACGAATAAATAATAGTACTCGGTATCAGGATTATAAACAATGTATGGACCTTCAATCGCTCGATCGACTGTACGATTACGCTTAGCAATTAAGGTTCCTTTACCTTTTTCAATAAACTTTCCTGTTTGAGGATCTATTTTGTTTATATGTATCCCACCAAAAAAAGAGCCATAAACAATCCACGGTTGTTTATTACGATCAAAAATCATGTTTGGATCAATTGCATTTGGCTCTTCATCTTCTCCTTGCCGTGATTGATAAACCAGACCTTGATCTTGATATGGTCCTTCAATATGACTGCTTGTAGCAACCCCAATAAAGGATTGAGTTTTACCAAATTGACTTGCTGAATAATAAAGGAAATACTTATCATTCATCTTAACAATTTCAGGTGCCCACATTCCTTTTGCACCTGTCCAATCATAAGCTTCTTGTGGAACTCCATTTTCAAATGCATGGCCTACCCATTGCCAATTAATCAAATCCTGTGATTTGCGGATTTGAATACCCGCTTTAAAGTGAGCTCTTGTTCCAGTATCCGTTGAAAAAGTATAATACCAGTCCCCATCCTTAATAATCGCTGGATCATGGGCGCCAAAAGCCCCCCAATTTTGCTCACTCATATTAAAATCCACACTAAATAGATCATCTTTTGGTATACGTTGTGCTTCAATCAAAAGTTAACACCTCTCTTAGGTTTAAACGCTTTCATTTTACAAAAAAAACCGTAAACAACAATGTTATCACGGCATCTACTTGGTTTCTAGACTAGCTGTTGAATTTCGGATAACTAATTCTGGCTCAAATACAATGGGTTCAAATGTACCTTTTGATTTTTGTGAATTACCACTTGTATTTTTTACGATATCAAGAATCATTTTCCCTGCAGCTTCACCAAGTCCGGTTTGCGGATGCTTTATACTTGTTAGTTTCACCTCAGATACTTCAGCTAAGAATGAGTCATCAAAGCCAACGATTGAAATATCTTCAGGAACGCGCATGTCTTTTTCCCGAATCACATCGAGTAAAGCGAGAGCCAACTCGTCATTATAACAAACAATTGCTGTTGGGCGTTCTTTCACTGGTAGGTCAAGAATTTTTTCCAACTCAGCCTTTGGTTTATGGTACTTATCTTCAGTTTTATACGTAATAATATTGTTCGGGTTCAGCGTGATGCCATTTGTTCGATGTGCCTTTAGATAACCTTTCATTCGTTTAGGCCCTTGACCATCATCATTTTTGAAAAAGCCAACAATGTTCTCATGACCTAATTCGATTAAGTGCTCCGTTTGAAGGAAGCCACCTTTTTCATCATTTAGCGTGATGCTAAGAGGCTCTAATTCATCATAATAAGCATTAATCATAATATAAGGAATGTCTTGGCGCTCTAAGTTTAAGTAATAATTAATGTTTGGATTACTCATCGCACTTTTTGTCGGTTCAACAATAACGCCATCAAAATGTTGCGTTAAAATACGCTCTAAAAAGTGACGTTCTTTACTGTGATCATTATTCGTACTAAAAAGGCTCACATGATAGCCGTTTTTACTTAGGTAAGATTCTGCTCCTCTTATAATTGACGGGAAAATATAATCAGAGATATATGTCGTAATAATCGCAATATTTTTCTGATTTGAGATCGACTTATTAATGTTTTCTTTTGACCGATCAGCACAAAATGTTCCAGCACCTTGTTTCCGATAAAGCCAACCTTGATTAACAAGCTCGCCAACAGCTAATCTTACTGTATGACGACTTACATTAAATTTCCGCATCAATTCACTTTCAGAGCTTATCTTTTGATGGGGTTGAAAGGATCCATCTAATATTTTTGATTTAATTGCTTGTTTAACTATACTGTACTTTGTTTGCATATATCGCACCTCATCATCATTTAACTCATCACATACTTACCTAAGTTTATCATATTTCAGTCAATCCGTAACACCAAACATTAACTTAATTAAGTAAAAAATAACATCATTTTGTTATCTGTTTATCAAATAGTGTTTTAGGTAGGGAAGCATAAAGACATCCCTACCTAAACTTTTTCATTATCGGCGATAAACAACTTCATTCCATTTCAATTCATTTTTGAATTGACGTAAGTTTAAATCATCATCAATTACAACACATTCGATGTCAGCCATTTCAGCAAAATCAACCATTTGTTCTGTCGTTACAACGAATGAAAGAACTGTATGGTGCGCTCCACCTGCATGAATCCAAGCTGTTGTCGCTTCAGCTAATGATGGTTTTGGTTCCCAAATTGCTTTTGCAACTGGTAGGTGTGGTGTTTCCTTTTCTGGTTGTTCTGCGCGAACTTCGTTAACGATTAAACGATAACGTCCGCCCATCTCAACTAACGATACGTTAATCGCTTCGCCACCTTTACCGTCAAACACAAGACGTGCTGGGTCTTCGCGATCACCAATTCCTAATGGGTTAACAATAATTTTTGGTTTTGTTGCTGAAATTGTTGGACATACCTCTAACATATGTGAACCTAGGATCTTTTCATTGCCTGGCTCTAAGTGATACGTATAGTCTTCCATGAATGATGTCTCTTTATTGTCAGCAAGAACCTTCATCAATCGTGTTAATGCTGCAGTTCGCCAGTCACCTTCACCTGCAAAACCATAACCTTGTTCCATCAGGCGTTGAGCAGCAAGTCCTGGTAACTGTTTCATACCGTGTAGATCTTCAAAGTTTGTTGTAAATGCATTATAGTTTCCTTTAGCTAGGAATGATTTTAATGCTAATTCGATTTTACCTTGGTAAAGAATCGCATCGCGCATTGCACCTGGCTTGCTTGCTTCTTCAGGTAGCTCATACATTTCTTCATATTCTTGATAAAGTTTTTCAAGATCTTCATCTTTAACTTGGTTAATTTCTTCGACTAGGTCACCAATACCGTAATAGTCAACTGTCCAACCAAATTTAATTTGTGCTTCAATCTTATCACCGTCAGTAACTGCAACATTACGCATGTTATCACCGAATCGAGCAACACGAATGTTCATACCTTCTTTAACACCAATTGCAGTCTTCATCCAATCAGCTATTTGATTATGGACATTTTCATCTTTCCAATAACCAACGATTACTTTTCGACCTAAGCCTAAGCGCGTTCCGATAAATCCGTACTCACGGTCACCGTGTGCTGCTTGGTTTGTGTTCATAAAGTCCATATCGATTGTATCCCATGGGATGTCTCGATTATATTGTGTATGAAGATGGAGCAATGGCGTTTGCAGTGATTTTAAGCCTGCGATCCATGATTTCGCTGGTGAAAATGTATGCATCCAAGTAATAATTCCTGCACATTCGTCACTTCCATTTGCTTCTTGAACGAGTTTGTAAATTTCATCTGCTGTTGTAACAACTTTTTTGAATTCGATTTGATTAGGTAAGATCCCTGACTCATTTAGGCCTGCCACAACTTTCTTTGAGTTGTCTTCTACTTCTAGGATAGTTTCTGGCCCATAAAGTGGTTGACTTCCTGTGATGAACCAAAATTTATAAGGTTTTACTGTTAACATATGATGCCCTCCATTGTGTTTAATCAATTTTTTATAAAAACAGGGTTTTACTGACCGTAATAGGCGTCTTTTCCGTGTTTTCTTAAATAATGCTTGTCTAATAATGCTTGTTGCATTCTTGATGCTTCTGGATTAATTTGATACGTGTGAATTGCCATTTTAGCTACTTCTTCAAGTACTACAGCGTTGTGAACCGCTTCTTCTGGGTCTTTCCCCCAGTTAAATGGTGCGTGTCCATGGACTAAAACACTTGGAATTGCTGCTGGGTCAATGTCTTTAAATGTTTCCACAATAACATTTCCTGTTTCTAGTTCATATTCACCACTAATTTCAGCTTGTGTCATTCTTCGTGTACATGGAATATCACCATAAAAATAATCCCCATGCGTTGTGCCTAAGGCAGGAATTGATTCTCCCGCTTGTGCCCAACTTGTTGCCCACGGTGAGTGTGTATGAACAACGCCACCGATGTCAGGGAAATTTTTATATAACACTAAGTGCGTTGCTGTATCAGAGGATGGCTTTTTCGTACCCTCGACAATGTTTCCATCTAAATCAACAACAACAAGATCTTCAACCGTCATTTCATCATAGGGAACCCCACTTGGCTTAATAACAACAAGTCCAGATTCTTTATCGTAACCACTGACATTTCCCCATGTAAACGTTACTAAATTATAGTTAGGTAAATCTAGGTTTGCTTTAAGTACTTTTTCTTTTAACGCTTCTAGCAATAGACTTCAACACCTTCCTGCCGAAAAAATTTTCTTGTACGGATATTTAAATGCATATTTATATATTAATACAATTCGTACGTACATTCAATAAGAAAACATTGAAATATTAAGAGAAAATTAAATTTGAACAATTATTCGACCTAATGATTGTTCGGATAAGAGTTTAGGTAACGTTTCTTCTAATTGCTCTCGGGAGTTTGACACTTTGAATTACAAAAAACATTAAGAAGCCTTGATATGGCTTATTTTTTTTGTCAAATTT
>NZ_BAABDL010000032.1:0-3779 GCF_039539605.1 Amphibacillus indicireducens
AAACAAACCCTCTAAACCCTTTTACATCAAGGATTTAGAGGGTTTTTCATTTAATTAAGTGTCAAACTCGGGAGAATATAGGTGTTTTATTAATTGTAATTGGTAAATAAGCAACCATTGACGTTAAAATGATAAATACGAGCAGATCAGACAGTCGAAACGATGCATTAACAAACTCATAATTAAAAAGCAATATCATAACAGTTGGCCAAATGGCAAGCCAAATTAACCAGACTGCAAGTTGTTTCTTTCGAGACAACATTTCTTCACCTCACTACTAAAACTTCAGTGTTTCCTTTTAATTGATCAGACTAACATTATTACTTAGTATAGACATTAATCACTTAACAATCAATACAAATCACTCAGTCAATTGGTTTATAGTGGTAATAATACCGACTAAAGTCACTTGGTGTAAAAATAGAGAAGAGCTAACCATTATAGGGTAGCTCTTCGGAATTTATTTATTTAATTCATTTAAGCGATTAACTACTTTCTCGCGTTGCTCTAAATATTCCTGCTCTTTTTCTTTTTCAGCTGCGACAACTTGCTCGGGTGCTTTTTTGACAAAGCCAGCGTTGCCTAATTTCTTTTGCACACGATCGACTTCTTTATTTAATTTCTCAAGTTCCGCTTCAAGTCGAGCAATTTCTTTCTCATAATCAATTAAGCCTGCCAGTGGTAAGTAAAGCTCCGCTCCTGAAACAACGGCTGACATCGATTCAGCTGGTGCTACTGCATCTGTTGCAATTGTTAAGTTTTCTGTACGACAGAAGCGTTCAATATAATGTTGATTTTGCTTCAGTTCTTCAGCAATTTGCTCATTATTTGCTTTAATAACAAGATCAATTGGTTTCGACATTGGCGTGTCAACTTCAGCTCGAATGTTCCGCACCGAGCGAATAATATCAACTAAATGCTTCATCTCTGTAGCTGCTTGCTGGTTTGACAAGTCTTCATTCACTTCTGGCCAGCTCGCTTTTGTGATTGACTCACCTTGATGCGGGATATGTTGCCAAATTTCTTCTGTTACAAACGGCATAAATGGATGGAGCATTCGTAAAATTTGATCAAGTACGTAGGCTAGAATTGAACGTGTCGTTTGCTTCGCTGCTTCATCCTCACCGTTGAGTGGGATTTTAGCCATTTCAATATACCAATCACAGAAATCATCCCAAATAAAGTTATAGAGATAACGTCCAACCTCACCATAATCATAACGCTCACTGTGGCGATTGACTTGTGCGATGGTCTCGTTCAATCGCGTTAAGATCCACTCATCAGCTACATTTTTCTTGCCAGTGAGATCAATCGTTTCAGTCGTCATTCCTTCAATGTTCATCATCACAAAGCGTGATGCATTCCAAATTTTATTAATAAAGTTCCACGTCGATTCAACCTTTTCCCATTGGAAGCGAACGTCTTGACCAGGTGATGAACCAGTCGCTAAGAAATAACGCAGTGAATCGGCACCATATTTTTCGATCACATCCATTGGATCAACACCATTATTTAGTGATTTACTCATCTTCTTGCCATCTGCATCTCGAACTAAACCGTGGATCAGTACATCTTTAAATGGACGCTGATCAGTAAAATGCTTCGATTGGAAAATCATTCGTGCAACCCAAAAGAAAATAATGTCATAGCCAGTTACAAGTGTATTTGTCGGGAAATAACGTTTAAAGTCTGTATCATCAGTATCAGGCCAGTTTAAAGTAGAAAATGGCCATAGTGCGGATGAGAACCACGTATCTAGTACATCCTCATCTTGCTCCCAATTTTCACTATCTACTGGCGCTTCTTTACCAACATAGATTTCACCTGTTTCTTTATGATACCAGGCTGGAATTCGGTGTCCCCACCAAAGTTGACGTGAAATACACCAATCACGGATATTATCCATCCAGCGTAAATAGGTACCTTCGAATCGTTCAGGGACAAAGTTAACCTTTTGCTCTGGATCTTGTTGCATTTTAACCGCTTCTTCAGCAAGTGGTTGCATGCGGACAAACCATTGTGTTGATAAATACGGTTCAACAACAACGCCCGTTCTTTCCGAGTGACCAACAGAGTGAATGTGCTCTTCAATTTCAAATAGCGTTCCGTCTGCTTGGAGGTCTTTAACGATCTGCTTTCGACATTCAAATCGATCCATACCTTCATATTTACCGGCATTCTCATTCATTGTTCCATCTTCATTCATCACGAGAACGCGTTCAAGACTGTGGCGATTACCGATCTCAAAGTCATTTGGATCGTGAGCAGGTGTGATTTTTACCGCCCCTGAGCCAAATTCGCGATCAACATAAGTATCCGCAACAATTTCAATTTCACGACCAACAATCGGTAAAATAACTTTTTTACCAATTAAATGTTGGTAACGCTCATCTTTCGGGTGAACGGCGATCGCAGTATCACCTAACATCGTCTCCGGACGTGTTGTGGCAATTTCAATGTGACCCGAGCCATCCTTCAGTGGATATTTCATATGATAGAAATGCCCAGTCACTTCTTCGTGGATCACTTCAATATCAGATAATGCCGTTTGATTTGATGGATCCCAGTTAATAATATATTCACCACGATAAATTAAATCTTCTTCATATAATTTAATGAAAACTTCCTTAACTGCTTCTGACAAGCCCTCATCAAGTGTGAAACGCTCTTTTGAATAGTCTAAGCCAAGCCCAAGACTCTCCCATTGTTCGCGAATAAAATCAGCATAAGATTCCTTCCACTCCCACGATTTCTCGATAAACTTCTCCCGACCTAAATCATAGCGACTGACGCCTTCCTCACGCAGTTTAGCTTCAACTCTAGCCTGCGTTGCAATACCGGCATGGTCCATTCCCGGTAAATAAAGCACATCATAACCCTGCATCCGCTTCATTCTTGTAATAATATCTTGTAATGTCGTATCCCATGCATGGCCAATATGGAGCTTTCCAGTTACGTTGGGCGGCGGAATCACTATCGTGTACGGCTGTTTTTTCGGATCTCCAGTTGCTTCGAAAAATTTACCCTCAACCCAATATTGATAGCGCCCTTTCTCAACGGCGGCAGAATCATATTTCGGGGGTAAATTATGTTGCTCTTTTGTCATCTTATTTCCTCCTAATTTGGTACAGTCATTTTTGCATCAAAAAAACCCAATTTATCCTCTAAATAAAAAGGACGAATTGGGTTAAACATTCCGTGGTACCACCTTTGTTTACAGCCTAAATAAGCTGTACACTTCATTGATTGATAACGGTTTTAAACCGGTTTTACCTATTGATCGATTGACGTTCAGTAAAACAACATCCAAGGCTACCTTCTGCGGGCGAGTGACTTAGAAATCTTTCAGCACGTGATTCCCTCTCTAAAAGTATCGTCAGCATACTCTTCCTCTTCATCGTTATTAAAAATATATCTATACGCTATTTTAGCCAATAACCACTACTAAAGTCAACAATCAATCACTAAAAAGTGATACTATCGTCTAATTGTTGCATATAATACACCATTAGGTTAGTGAAGGGGTGAGAAAATGTTCCGCAATAGACGCTTCCGCATTCCACCAGAATATCGCGAATATTTAGTCCTAATCGAGCGTAGCCTAGTCCCTATTTCAATCGTGCAAATGGTTCGAACAATTTTATTCCCTTCATTGTTAGATATTATTTTACTGGTAATCTTTATTGGCGCATACGCATTATTATACTTCCTGCATTATTCATAACTTGATTTTTTATAGGTGATTTGCCCATTAAATTGCCAAAAGTGAATGCCAGTTA
>NZ_BAABDL010000033.1:0-833 GCF_039539605.1 Amphibacillus indicireducens
TACAGCAATGGATTACAGGTTTGCCCAACTATATCAAGGTCTATCTGTCTATTTCAGTGTGCGAAAGTTGAGTTACTACTTTAACAAAATGTTCTTTAAAATCAGTGTATTCTTTTATGCCTGTAGAAGGATTTTTAAAATATTTTCGTTTTATCTCTAAGTAATCATTTTTTGCTGTTTCATTAGCTATCAGATAATCTCTGAAAATGATTAGATTGTTCCACAATTCCTTCTGAAAATCAACTAGATGGATATAATGTGTTTTCTCTTGATATGTATCATCCGTAAATTTTTCCAGTACAATTCCTCCCACTCTCTCTACTTTTAACCTCAGGAATCCTGTTTTATAAAATGATCTAAATAATGACTTGTCTGCCATACTCAAGTCATCAAGCTCAACCAACATGTCAATTATTCACTTTTACGGTATACCCTTGATTGCTGTACTTCCGATATGCTCGATACGATTTTCATCAAGACTTGTATTTTCAATTAATTCTTCCTTCACTTTATCAAATTCTGCATTCCATTCGGGTGTGTACTCTACAATTCTTACTTCATTCTGTTTTAAACCTAGTTTCATAAGACTCATCCCTACAATTATATTTGAGATCTATATAATTCAACTCCTCTATAGCCATGATACACCAGGCTTTTTTTAAAATATAGACTGATTCTTTTGAAATTATTATGCTATAATATATAGGAATTCGTTTGCTTATTAAAAATTAATTATCTTTTTAAAGACTGCCATAGTTGCAAATCGAGATAGGGGGAGGTGACTAACCTCCGTCCCTCTCACACCACCGTACATACGGTTCCGTATACGGCGG
>NZ_BAABDL010000034.1:0-21312 GCF_039539605.1 Amphibacillus indicireducens
ATTGATTGGTTATTTTTAATTGATTTGATGCGGTTTATTCAGGTTTTATGATTGGGCTATGAATAATCTAGGATACTTAGATCTTGTTTAAAAAAGTTCACTTCTATAATTAAGAAAAAAATAAGTGTAGAAAATTTCTACACTTATTTTTTAATTTGGAATATAGATGATTTGTCCTACTTGAATATCCGTTGAATCAAGGCGATTCATTCTTTGCAGCTTAACTAAATTCACTTGATATTTTTCCGAAATTTGTTCAAGCGAATCCTGATCTTGGACGATATACATCTTCATCTGTGCAAAGCGTTCATCTGACTCGCCACTTTGTTCAAATAAATCCAATAAGTAAGTCGGATGCTCGACCCGATCGTCAATCGTTCGTTCAACTTCAGATTCAACTTCGTCAGTATTATCGTCTTCATCAACAACTTCTCTTATCTCGTTTTGAGCCTCAACTTTCACGTCAGGCTTCGGTTGCTCACGTTTTTTGAAAGGGACAACCTTTTCTTCCTCCTCTTTCTCCTCAGCGACTTCTTCTCCTATTTCATCGTCAGGCTGATCTTCTTTAATTTTCAAATCAAACTGAACCCGATCAGCTTCCTCATCCTCTTCTTCAGGTAGATCTTCAGCTGGTTCTTCCTCGGTCTCCGCTTCACGATCATATTCAAGCCCACCAATTTGTACAGTTGCTTCTAACTCTAATTTACGAGGGTCAGCAATATGATAATCAAAATGATCCACCTTAACTGTCAAGTCAGACAGCTGACTAATTCGCTCATGTGGTATCGAAATATCAATCGGGAAATGATGGAGAAATTCGCAAATACCATCCTCATCACGTTCAACCCGTTTAAAGTATCGCATCTGAACCTCATCGTCATCATCCACTTCAGTTTGATCAGCAACAAATTCAGGCAAATATTCTCCCGTTAATGCAATAATTCCCCGAATCGAGACATGATCGGGATGTGATTCAATCGTTATTTCAGGGTCTAATCCAATTCCCAACATTTCTGAAACGCCTTCATTTCTGTGAAAAAATAACGTTTCAGTTAAATCAAAATGAAATGGCTTAACCTCTTTATCCGCCATCAACTCTCCTCCTCCGCTAAAATTATTATCTTCATTAACTGAAGACAGATAATTTTAATTAATAAGACGTAAAACTCTACCTATTTCAAAGACAACTTTTTCATAAAAGTACGATTATTAATACCATCAAAATACACGTCTTCTATAACAGATATATGATTTTTACAACATATTATGCTTATTCACAGGAAGGATTTATCGAAAAATTACTGACACCTAATCGCCACAGTTACTATTTTAATAGTTTAGTGGCTGGCAATCTGTTAAAATAATATTAGATCCGAACGCGAAGTGTCTTTAGATGACGATCTCTCTATGAATAATTAGGGTATTATTATCTTATTAAAGCTAGGTGAATCGAATGCGAAAGAAAAATTATTTATTGGCCTTCATCTTAATTGGTGTTGGTTTATACTTTTTACTCGAACAATTTTCAATTCCATTTTTAGATGGTCTAATGACTTGGCCAACACTATTAATCATCCTTGGAGTCAGCTTATTCATCCATAGTTACCTTAGCCGCGACTATGATAAACTGTTTCCGAGTGTCATTTTATTGGGATTAGGAATTCATTTTCATGCAGTTGCACTTTATCCGAATTGGGTTGAACATTGGAGTGTTTATGCAATCATTATTGGTATGGCTTTTTTAGTGCGTTACCAAAAGATGAAGGTAGGTCTTTATCCTGGGTTAATTATGCTCTTTGTTGGACTATTTATGCTCTTTTCAATTACAAATAACCAATTTTCACAAACAATGGACTCATTGATTAAGATTATTGAAGATTACTGGCCAGTCGGATTAATTGCCTTTGGCGTTTATTTATTGTTTAAAAAGAAATAGTCCGAACGATAAAAAAATCGCGATAAATGTAACAAATAGAGCTAATCGTGCCCTGACTCGCCAGAAAATCGTTAGAGGAGTAACGATTAGCACTTAATCGTACCCTCTCTCGCTGGAAAATCGTCGGAGGGGTAACGATTAGCACTTAATCGTGCCCTCTCTCGCCGGAAAATTGTCGGGGGAGTAACGAATAGCACCTAATCGTACCCTCTCTCGCCGGAAAATAGTCGGAGGGGTAACGAATAGCACCTAATCGTACCCTCTCTCGCCGGAAAATCACCAGAGAGGTAACGAATAAGGGTTAATCGTCAGAAATCGTCCTCTAGCTCGGTGTGATATCTAACGAATAAGGGCTAATCGTCGGAAATCGGCATCTGGCATGGTGTGATATCTAACGAATAAGGGCTAATCGTCGGAAATCGGCATCTGGCATGGTGTGATATCTAACGAATAAGGGCTAATCGTCAGAGATCGTCCTTCGCATCATGCCAATTTCTAACGAATAGGAGCTTATCGTCAGGTATTTCACTTGAAATACCCTTGATTCCCTGAGCTTAGAAAACTCGACACTTATGTAGTAAGAAAGTTGTTGCTTAGCTACTAAAAAATAACCTGAACGGATTGGAAAACCGTTCAGGTTATTTTTATACTCAACCACTTCGTCAAGCCAAATACGATTGAATCACTTGCCAGGCAGTTTCTTTACCTTGGGCTGTTTCAGAAGAAAACGGAATGACTTGATCCTCTGGTTCAACCGCTAATGTTTCTTTAATTAACTTCACTTGCTTATTAACTTGTCCTTTTTTGATCTTGTCCAACTTTGTCGCAATAATCATTACTGGAATTTGATAATGCTTTAAAAAATCATACATCATCACATCATCATTTGTTGGCTTATGGCGAATATCGACAACGAGAATTGTTGCTCGTAATGGCTCACGTTCGGAAAAATACGTTTCCATCATTTTGCCCCATGCTTCACGCTCTGTTTTTGACACTTTTGCATAACCGTATCCAGGTACATCGACGAAATAAAAGAACTCATTAATGAAATAATAATTCAAAGTTTGTGTTTTTCCAGGCTTTGATGATGTTCTAGCTAAGGCTTTTCTGTTAATCATTTTGTTAATAAATGACGACTTTCCTACGTTTGATCTGCCGGCCAATGCTATTTCCGGTAAATTTTCTGCTGGATATTGCTTCGGTGCGACGGCACTAATCGTAAATTCTGCTTGGGTAACTTTCATCCTACACCTCCATAAGTGCATGCTGTAAAACTTGGTCGAGATGGCTAACGCTAATAAAGGTTAGTGTTTCACGGACACTTTTCGGAATGTCTTCCAAATCCTTCTCATTATCTTTAGGTAAAATAATCGTCGTTAACCCAGCTCGATGTGCGCTAAGCGTTTTTTCTTTCAGTCCACCAATTGGTAACACACGACCTCGAAGAGTAATTTCACCTGTCATACCTACTTCTTTTTTAACTGCTCGGTTCGTTAAACTAGAGACGAGTGCTGTTGCAATCGTAATTCCAGCAGATGGACCATCTTTCGGCGTTGCACCTTCTGGGACATGAATATGAATGTCATGATTTTGATAAAAATCTGGATCAATCGATAGCTCGTCCGTCCGTGAGCGGATATAGCTTAGCGCCGCTTGGGCAGACTCTTTCATGACATCACCTAGTTTTCCAGTTAACGCAAGTTTTCCTTTTCCAGGTACAATACTTACTTCAATTGATAATGTATCACCCCCTGCTGCTGTATAGGCAAGCCCAGTAGCTGCACCAATTTGATCTTCCGTTTCCATCATACCATAGCGATAGATCGGTTTTCCTAATAAATTTTCTACCTGTTTTTTCGTAATAATGATCCGTTTCTTCTCCTCTGAGACATAGAGTTTTGTCGCCTTTCGACAAAGTGCAGCAATTTGGCGCTCAAGCTGACGGACTCCAGCCTCTCGTGAGTAGCGCCGAATCAGTTGAATAATTGCTTCATCACGAATTTGCAATTGACCTTTTGTCAGTCCATGGGCTTTTAGTTGCTTTGGAATCAAATGCTCTTTTGCAATATGTTGTTTTTCCACCTCGGTATAACCCGCTATCGAAATAATTTCCATCCGGTCAAGTAGTGGAGCTGGAATTGTTTGCAACGTATTTGCTGTTGCGATAAACATAACGTTACTTAAATCATAAGGCTCTTCAATAAAATGATCACTGAATTGATTATTTTGTTCCGGATCTAACACCTCAAGCATTGCCGCTGCAGGATCACCGCGAAAATCATTCGCCATTTTATCAATTTCATCCAATAAAATAACTGGATTAATCGTGGCGGCTTTTTTCATCCCTTGAATCATTCGACCGGGCATCGCACCAACATAAGTTCGGCGGTGTCCTCTTATTTCCGCTTCATCACGAACACCACCAAGTGACATGCGGACAAAGCGACGATTGATTGCACGAGCGATTGACTTTGCAAGTGATGTTTTTCCTACACCCGGTGGACCGACTAAACACAAAATTGGTCCTTGAAGACTACTTGTTAGTTGTTGAACAGCTAAGTGTTCAAGTACACGTTCTTTAACTTTTTCCAAACCGTAATGATCTTGATTTAAAATGTCTGTTGCTTTGTTTATTTCTAAGTGATCTTCTGTTTCTTCTGTCCAAGGTAGAGAAATAAGCCAATCCAAATAATTGCGAATAACCGAACTCTCAGCTGATGTTTGTGGAATTCTTTCATAGCGACTGAGCTCTTTATCAGCAATCTTTAACATCCGCTCTGGCATTCCACTTTGTTCAATTTTTTCTTGTAAATCAGCGATTTCACCAGATTTCCCATCTTTGTCACCAAGTTCTTTTTGAATCGCCTTCATTTGTTCACGCAAATAATATTCTTTTTGCGTTTGTTCGATTGACTTTTTCACCCGTCGACCAATTTTTTGTTCGAGCCGAAGAACTTCTTGTTCATTTGAGATTAACTCTACCAGTTGCTGTGCACGGTCTTCGATCACAGTCATTTCTAATAATTGTTGTTTGACGGTTAATTTAAGTGGTAGGTGCGAGCTAATCACATCTGTTAAGCGAGATAAGTCATCAATATCCATCACACTGCTGTATGTCTCGGTCGACAATTTTTTCGATAAGCCGACGTATTTCTTGAATTGTTCCAGTAGCATACGAATTAAGGCAACCCGTTTGGGCTCGTCTAATACTTGGTCATCGGTTAAAATTTCCGCCTCAGCCAACATGTATGGTTCTGCTTGTTGATAGTCGATCACTTTGGCGCGCGCTGTCCCTTCAACTAAAACACGAATTGTTCCATTCGGTAATTTTAACATTTGTTTCACATACGCAACCGTTCCAATTGGGTATAAATCGTCTTGATTTGGTTCTTTAATTGCACTCTCTTTTTGCGAAATGAGTAAAATTTCTCGTTTTTGCATCATTGCCATCTCGAGGGCTTCGACCGATGGCTTTCTTCCAACATCTAAATGCATCACAACGGCCGGATAAACAACCATTCCCCTCAATGGAAGCACAGGAATCGTTAGCTGGCTTCGTTGACTCATCATGATAACCTCCATCTATTGATCATTCTAGAGCAGAAAATCCCTTGTTAAAGCAACAAGGGATTTTAAGTACGTCAATTAAGCACTTTCTTTTGGTTCTTCTTCAGTTACGATCGTGCCATCTTCTGATAGAAGCGTTGGTCGACCATGATCGTCTTCAACTGTTTCTTTTGTAATGATACATTTTCCAACATCAGTACGTGACGGCAACTCAAACATGACATCTAACATGATTGTTTCAATAATTGAGCGTAAACCACGTGCACCTGTTTTGCGTTCCATTGCTTTTTCAGCAATCGCTTCTAATGCATCTTCTTCAAACTCTAATTCAACATTATCCATCTGGAATAGACGTTGATACTGTTTAACTAGCGCATTTTTTGGTTTCGTTAAAATTTGAATTAACGCCTCTTGATCAAGCGGCTCTAGACTAGCGATAATCGGTAAACGACCAATGAATTCAGGAATAAGACCGAATTTCAATAGATCTTCTGGCAATACCTTTTGGAGTAATTCCGCTTTTGTCAGTTCGCTTTCAGATGACTCCGCATCAAATCCAATGACCTTTTTACCTAAACGACTTTTAACAATTTGGTCAATCCCATCAAATGCTCCACCGACGATGAATAAAATATTCGTTGTATCAATTTGAATAAATTCTTGATGTGGGTGCTTACGTCCACCTTGTGGCGGCACACTTGCTGTTGTTCCTTCAAGAATTTTCAAGAGTGCTTGTTGTACCCCTTCACCAGAGACATCTCTTGTGATTGATGGGTTTTCAGACTTACGAGCGACCTTATCGATTTCATCAATATAAATGATGCCTTTTTCTGCTTTTTCAACATCATAGTCAGCAGCTTGAATTAACTTTAATAAAATATTCTCAACATCTTCTCCAACATAACCTGCTTCTGTTAAAGAAGTAGCATCTGCAATCGCAAATGGTACATTTAAAATACGTGCTAATGTTTGAGCAAGTAATGTTTTCCCACTACCTGTTGGTCCAATCATCGCAATATTACTTTTCGCCAATTCGACGTCATCATTATGATCCATCGTATTGATTCGCTTATAATGATTGTAAACGGCAACTGACAAGCTCTTCTTTGCTTTATTTTGGCCAATCACATAATCATTTAAAATATCTGCAATTTCTTGTGGCTTTGGCACATCAGTGAATTCAAGCTCAAGATTTGGTCCAAGCTCTTCTTCAACAATTTCAGCACAGAGTTCAATACACTCATCACATATATATACACCAGGTCCAGCCACTAATTTACGAACTTGTTCCTGTGTTTTACCGCAAAATGAACATTTTAATTGCCCTTTTTCATCACCATATTTATACAAATTCCTTCACCTCTCTATGAGAAACTAACCTTTATCTTTTAAATTGTATGAATTAAGCAAATCGTTGCTTATGGATTTATCATAACAAATTCAAAATTAGATTCAAAACAATTGCTCTTATCATTCCTGTTTTAGTCTTGCCCATTTGGCAAAACCTTAAACGAATTTTACAGAGCGTGTGTATGATATCATATGTATTTTAAAAAACGTAGTGAAAAGCATTGCTCTCACTTATGTAAAAAAGATGATTAGAGAAAACAAGGTGAGCTTGCACCTTGTTTTCTCTTTTAATGACTGATTATTTTGCTTTACTATGCTCAACTAAGAAATCAATTGCTTTCGAGAACTTCAAATCTTCTTTTAGCATGTCAGTATTTCCACCAAGCATTTGTTTCAGTTGCTCAATTTCCATATTGTACATCTTAGACATTGATTCGAATTCCTTTTCAAGATCCTCATCAGATACTTCTAAGCCTTCTTGCTCGTAAATCGCTTCTAAAACAAGGTTTGTTTGAACACGCTTGCCTGCATCTTCACGCATTTGTTCTTTTAGCTCATCTTGACCTTGACCTGAGAATTGTGAATACATTTCAAGTGTCATCCCTTGTTGTTGTAAACGTTGTTCGAATTCACTTACCATACGCTCAAGTTCATTTTCGATCATCACTTCTGGAATATCAATTTCCGCATTTTCAGAAGCTTGATTAATGAGTGATTCACGTTTAGCATTATCTGCACTTGTTTGCTTTTGCTCTGCTAAGCGCTCTTTCGTTTTTTCAGTAAGTTCAGCTAATGTTTCAACATCTTCATCAACATCTTTTGCGAACTCATCATCTAATTCAGGTAATTCCTTCGCTTTGATTTCATGAATTTTAACTTTGAAAATTGCTTCTTTTCCGGCAAGATCTTCTGCATGATAATCTTCTGGGAATGTTACCTTTACTTCAGTGTCTGCGTCATTTTCCTTACCGATTAGTTGGTCTTCAAAACCTGGAATAAATGAACCTGAACCAATTTCAAGTGTGTGGTTTTTGCCTGCTCCACCTTCAAATGCTTCATCACCGATAAAGCCTTCAAAGTCGATTACTACAGTATCACCATCTTCAACTGCGCCGTCTTCTTTAACGACAAGCTCTGCTAAACGTTGACGTTGGTTTTCAATATCTTCATTTACTTCTTCTTCTGTAACTGTAATGTCTTCTTCTTCAATCTCAAGACCTTTGTAGTCACCTAATTTAACTTCAGGTTTTACTGTCACTTCTGCAGTAAAGATCAGTGGCTCGCCTTTTTCAATTTGAGTAATATCCACGTCTGGCTGATCGACAGGTGAAATACCTGTTTCTTCAACTGCTGCAGTGTACGCTTCTGGTAAAACAAAATCGACCGCATCTTGATATAAAGATTCAACGCCAAAACGTTGTTCGAATAAACCGCGTGGTACTTTTCCTTTACGGAACCCAGGTAGTTGTACATCTTTAACGACTTTTTTAAATGCCTGGTCTAATGCATCATTAAATTTTGCTGCTTCGACCTCTACAGTAAGGGTACCTACATTACCCTCTTTTTTCTCCCATTTTGCTGTCATACTAATTCCCTCCATTAATACATAAATAAATTCTATTTGCCGTTCATTCATGATTCTCCAAATTGATTCGATTCCGAACGCAAATTACAACCATTCTATTATAACACAAACATACACCGATTCAACAATTAGAATTAACGAATTCTCACGCGAATCAGAGCCGAAGTTCAATCACTCTTCCATGATTGAAAAATAAATTTTCTCTAATTCAATAATCTGATTAACCGTCGTAAGCAGTTCCTTTGAATAATACTCTTCGTTTAGCTTTGATTTAGCTTCAAACGAATTCTCAACAATTGCAATCATCGCACTTATGATCCGATCAAGATCAGACAATGGTGGAGTTAACGGATATAGAACGTAAAAAAATCGATCAATTAGTTGTTCGCATAATTGATACAGCGTTGGGTTTTGTTGTTCATAATCCTCCATCGCTTCCGTCAATGCCAGCCGAAATGGATGATCATTTTTAAACGGAAATGTCTTTGGATTAATTTCAATCTCGGTCCCGAATTTAATGACTTTAAATTCCTGATCAATTGACTTCGCCTGCAACAAGCCGACAATTACGGTTTTAATGATTGGATTAACTTTTTCATCGACCAGCATTTCTTCAAACAAAGTTATGTATGGTGTGACATCAGCATTTTGCAAATGGTTAACCAAGTGCCATTGCGCTAAATTGTCATTTGCCTCAAATGCATCAATTAATTCTCGCTTAGTAATTTTTTCTTCTTGTTCAATTTGCTCATTGACGAGTGGTTGATTAACATCGTAAAGTTTCTCAAATTGACTTCTTAAGATCGATGGTATTTCCTCAGAACTAAGCGCATTCTTTAAAACTTTAGCAACATCTTTATGTTTATGAAATTGAAATAACAACGTTGCGTAAATATTTATGTATGAAAAATAGTGTTCATCCTTGCGTGCGATTAATTCCTCACATAATTGCTCAGCCTCATCTTGTCGACCTAACTCAATTAAACTTGTAAGTTTACCTAATACTATCGCTTGATCGTTGACCCCATAGCTCAGCAACTGATCAAAGTAGTCAATTGCCTGAACAAAGTTCTTCTCATGCATCGCGTGAAATCCACTTTGTTCAAGTCTTTCACGTTGTTTGGGAAATAAGACAATATTACTGTGCTGTTCCTGCATCATATCCCTCCTTTATAGTTAGTCTCAAATGGATTATTTATTTATTATTCCCTGTTTACTTCGAGTTCAAACCATTTGCAACTTTGGTACATGCTCGATGAACATTATTATGTCAGTTACACTTCTATTAGGTGTTGTTTGAATTATTTATTGGAAAATTCTCTCGATTGATCTAGATACATTATTATAGCCTATTCCACTTAATTTCTGCAAATACCAAAATAATAATTTAAAGTATGTTTTACGGTCGCTTGTCAATATTAAGACTGATTAAAAGATAAGGAGTTGAAAAAATGGATGCTGCCCGCGCACAAGAAATCGTTATGATTCCCGATATGGTACACGTTACTTTTCAAGGTCAAAAAGTTTTTATCGAACACGTTGACGAAGACCAAATGTTAGCAACAATCCACCCATTAGACAACCCTGAAGAAAAATTAAGTGTGTCTGTCGACCAATTAGTTGAACATTAACTTTGGAATTTGTCGTGTAGAGCTAGGGTGAGTTTTTGGTAAAAAAAGGTTGTAGCACCGTTCTTGAGCCTGATTAGGTTGGGGGCGGTGCTTTTTGTTGTTTAAATAGATTTTGTCTAGATTTTTGCTGTCGAACTATGTTGTATTATGTAGTATAATTGATTGTATGTGTTTAATTGAAAGGAGTTTTTGTGTTGAAAAGGAATAAATTAATGCTTATTTTAGCTAGTGTGTCGATGGCGATAACTTTTGTTGTCCATTTTTTGCATTCTTTTGATCTAATAAATATGATTAATCATCACGGAGTTTCTGATAGTTCTGCTGATGTTCCTGGCTATTATCAGATTGTTACGTTGATTTTTTTGGTGATTCCGATTGCATTATTGATTGCTTCATTTATTACGTATAAAATAAATGACGAGCATCCGCGGCTACCTATTTTAGTGACTTTGACGTTATCTTTTTCTAGCATTAGTACGATTATGGGTGGCGATGGAATGGTTGAGTACCATTTTTCACTGTTCATGGTTGTGGCTATGCTTGCTTATTATGAGCAAATTCGCCTAGTGATTACGATGACCGTGATTTTTGTGATTCAGCATTTGCTTGGCTATTTTGTCCCGGCATTGACGATTTTTGTTTACGGGACTTCTGAGTATACATTTACGATGGTGTTAATGCATGCGATTTTCTTAGGGTTGACTGCTTTGGCGACGATTTGGCAAATTCATGCGAAGCAACGCCGTTTTAATGAACTTGAAGTGATAAATGAGAGAAATCAAGCGATGCATCTTGCAATTATTGAGCAATTAAAGGATACAAGTGCTCATGTTGATCAAACGGCCAAATCGCTTGTATCTAACGCTAAAGAAACGCAGTCAATTAGTGAAGGGATTAGTGATCATATCCGTGAGCTTCGAAATGGTAGTGAACAACAGGTAACTCAAGCGACTGAAAGCAGTCAGATGTTAAATCATATGACACTTGCGATCCAGCAAATTGCTTCAAGTACTGCATCAATTGTCGAATCATCTCAACTGATGACGAATGAATCTCAGCAGGGACAAGAATTGTTAACTCAAACGACAAATCAAATGCAAGTTTTAGCTGAAGCATTTGAGAGTTTAACAGATGTGATTGTTTCACTAGCCGATCGTTCAAATGAAATTAGTGGAATCATTACCGTTATCTCAGACATTTCTGAACAGACGAACTTACTCGCTTTAAACGCAGCGATTGAAGCGGCCAGAGCTGGTGAGGCTGGTAAAGGGTTCGCAGTAGTTGCTGATGAAGTAAGAAAACTTGCTGAACAAACCGATCAGTCAACCGACCAGATTGTTAATATTATTGCCGACATTCAATCAGATAGTCAAAGCGCAAGTCGTTCGATGGCGACTGGACGAAAAGAGCTCGATCAAAGCTTAGCACTGATTAAAACGACTCAAGATTCATTTGCTCAAATTTTAGAAGCTACAACGAATGTGGACGGAGAAATTAATGACACAGCTAGTACAATCCAGCAAGTCTCCTCGAACTCTGAAGAGATTGTTCACACAGTAGACCAAATGATGAACATTGCAGAAACTGCTGCTACAACGAACCTGAGCATCGAGGAACTATCTGTTAATCAGCTCAATTATATCGAAGAAACAAACACCATCGCCCAGTTTTTAAACAAACAAGTCGATGAGTTAAACCAACTAATGATCGATCTTCAAGGTGGCAATTAACAACTTTTTTTGTTTGTAGTGTGCTGTATGGAGGATGGCTTAGCGTTGGTAGATCTACCTTTGGGGAGAGGTAGATCTTTTTGGTTGTCATTTATCTAAGGATTTTTATTAGTAATCCTTAACGATTTATCATTATTTGTTGGATGTCAAGGTGATTTAAGTAAGATATCTGATGATTAGCACCTATTCGTTAGAGATCACACCGAGATAGAGGACGATTTCCGACGATTAGCTCCTATTCGTTAGAAATCACACCGAGATAGAGGACGATTTCCGATGATTAGCTCCTATTCGTTAGAAATCACACCGAGATAGAGGACGATTTCCGACGATTAGCTTCTATTCGTTAGAGATCACACCGAGATAGAGGACGATTTCCGACGATTAGCTCCTATTCGTTAGAAATCACACCGAGATAGAGGACGATTTCCGACGATTAGCTCCTATTCGTTAGAAATCACACCGAGATAGAGGACGATTTCCGACGATTAGCTTCTATTCGTTAGAGATCACACCGAGATAGAGGACGATTTCCGACGATTAGCTTCTATTCGTTAGAGATCACACCGAGATAGAGGACGATTTCCGACGATTAGCTCCTGTTCATTAAAGTGCAGAAGATTTTCCCGTGCGATGGCTAACGATAGTTTTTCATAGGATTTATAGTTATAAAAGTATTTTCTATTTATAGTGTTCTACTTTAATCAGGTTTAGATTTCTCAACATAGTGTGAAGACCTACCTTGTGATATTAAGTCATATTTTTGGTTTAATACTCTACGAATTACATCCATTGTAGCTACTCCTCCACACCAATTGTATATATCTTTAGATGTAATCTTTTTATCTGGAAAAAGAAATTTAAACTCTTTAATATTGCTTGAAATTCTATTTGTAGTTAAATCTATCTTTTTGCACTTTAGGCAAATTAACCTTTTTTGATTATACCTCCGCATAAACCCATAACATTCACTACAAAGGATTCCTTTTTTCATTTGGTCAAGTTGATAGGTAAATTGGATTTGATGGCGATTTACTTTTAAGCTGTTTTGTAAAAGTTGGTTGGCGATTCTTTGGTGCGTGCGACCAAGATTACAGGGTTCGGTTTTCAGCTTTTCAATAAAACGGTTCAATTGAGTGGGGAATATGATTTCAGGTGTTCGTGGTGCTTGGTAAAGAGTAAACTCTAGATTAACAAAGATGAGATGCGCACAAATATTAAGGTTTATCCCTATAATTTGAAGTAACTTTCGGAGTAGTGATGTGCAGCGTAACAACTGATGTTGAGGGTTTTTAATTTCGGTTCCTTGTGCAGTCTTCCAAATGCCATCTTCGATGTAGTGGTCACCATCGTTATTTTTCACATCAAGTAAATACAATTTTTCACGAAAAATCAACAGTGTGTCAATTTGAAAAGTGGTGTGGTTCACCTCGTACGTTAAATCTCTTAAGATCAACACATGGTCGGGCAAAACTTCTAAACGCTTGTCCAACCAGCACTCCCCTTCAAACCCCTTTTCCAAATGCCAATAGTATTGGCGTTCTTTTTTTGATAATGTTGTTCGGGCATTGAGCGACCGGAGTGTTCGTAACTCATTTGATGCGGTTCGTTCATTCAGAAACATAGCCGACTTCCTCTCTCCTTTTAAAATAGCATATGTTATTTTCCCTTGAGTTTCAAACTCTTGAAATGACTAATCTCACTGATTTTCAGCCTGATTTATCTAATTTAATTTAACAAATTAAAACAATCAGAGTGTTTTCAAAGCGGAATTGGATTTTTGATCTTTTTGCCGCTTACAATTACCTTTTAAAAATTAATCAAAAATCGATTGACAATACTCTGAAAAATGCTTATAATAAATCTTGTCCGTTAAAATGGACTAACAAAATTAGATTTTATGCGGGTGTAGTTTAGTGGTAAAACCTCAGCCTTCCAAGCTGATGACGAGAGTTCGATTCTCTTCACCCGCTCCAAAATATGTCCCAGTAGCTCAGCTGGATAGAGCAACGGCCTTCTAAGCCGTAGGTCGGGAGTTCGAATCTCTCCTGGGACGCTCAAAAACCCTTACAACATCAACGTTGATAAGGGTTTTTTACTCTCTTAAAAATGACCAAATTACTCAACCTTCATCTCTATTCTTCCCTTGCTTATACAGTTGGTTGCCAAAAACCGCTGCCCCACTTACTAAAATCCCCTGAATCACACTATCAAAACTGAATCCGATCATCCCAACAGCAAAAACAATTCCAAAGCCAAGTAAGATATAAGGAATTAACCAATCTTCAATCCTCGGCGTGTCCTTAATTATTTTCCCTAAAATCATCAGAGCAGGAATAATCACAAGTGCATCTTCAATTAAATAATCTTTCAAATATTCAACCATCTGCCTCAACTCCCCTAACCTCATCATACGTGACAGGGCTTGTTCCAATGACTCTTTAATGTCGTTAAAAATTTCCTTCACACAAAAAAGCTAAGGCACTCGACCTTAGCTTCTACGAAATATTCAAATATATTTACCTATTCATTCTAGCTCACAGAATATAAGTTATCACAAACCACAGAATCCCGAAGAAAATAATTAGAATTGTTGCATATTTAATAAATGCAACACCAACTCTACTTGGATCGGATTTTGTTTCTTTACGTTCAATTTCTTTACGCTCATCCATTTTCTTCACCTCAATAATCAGAATTTTGTTCCTGATTATTGATTACCCCGCAAACTTATTGATCAAACATCAGTACGTCAGGATCCAACGTCAAAAAAATCAAGCTAAGATCGTTGAAAACGCCAATTCTTGCACTTCTTCTCCAATCAGTCGATAAAAATGGACATCATACTTACCTTGATCATCCCATTCCAAAATCGCATACGTCTCTTCACGACGATCGCGTGGTGATTGAATACTACCTGGATTAATTACCAATTGACTTCCCATTTGAGTTGCACCAGCGCGGTGTGAATGACCATGACAAATAATCTTTGCGCCCAGTTCACTAGCGCGATATGTAATCGGTTCTAACGACAAATTAATATTGTGCATATGCCCGTGTGCAACAAAAAAAGTCGTGCCATTCTGATCAAAAACTAATTCATTAGGAAACTCAGGATCAAAATCTGTATTACCACCCACTCGTTTAAAACCTTGAATCGTCTCATGATTATAATCTAACTCCGAATCACCACAATGAATCATTAGATCCACTTCACCCATGTGACGCGTTCTGATCGCTAATAACTCAAGCATCATCCCATGACTATCACTGACAATTAAAGCTTTCGGCATCACTAAAAACCTCCTTTCCCTTCTAATTTTAACCACTCAGCTAACGCCACCAAAGCACGACCACGATGGCTGATCTGTGCCTTTTCATCAGCTGATAACTGTGCCATCGTCCGGTCATACCCATCCGCCATAAACAACGGATCATAACCAAAACCATTTTCACCAACAGGCTCCTCAACGATCACACCATGACACTTTCCGTATTTGACAACCGTCTCTTCACCAGGAACCGCAAAAGCCAACGCACAAATAAACGTTGCCGTTCGCTCACTCAATGGCACACCCTCTAGCTCGCTCAACAATTTATCATTGTTACGCTGATCGTCCTGATCGATTCCCGCATAGCGCGCCGAATAAACACCCGGCCGCCCATCCAAATAATCAACCGACAAACCAGAATCATCCGCCAAAACAGGTATATTCAATTTTTCAGCAATACCCTCAGCTTTTAAAATCGCATTTTCTGAAAAAGTTTCTCCCGTTTCTTCAATATCATCGATCGAAGCATCCAGATCCAGCAAAGAGATCACCTCAATTTTGTCCCGATCGAAAATCGCTTTAAAATCAGCAACTTTGCCTTTGTTTTTTGTCGCAACTAAGATTTTCCTCATGATTTATCCTCTTTTTTTACAATCAATTCAGCTAAGTCGCCTAAGACATTTTTTTGGAGTTCAAAAATATCCTCAATCCCTTTTTTACCTAATTCAAGCATCTCCTGCAACTCATCATATGAAAAACTTGCTTCCTCGCCTGTTCCTTGGAGTTCAACAAACTCATGATTACCCGTCATCACGATGTTCATATCAACTTTAGCTTCTGCATCTTCAACATATTCTAAGTCTAGCACAGCTTCACCGGTCGGTAAGATCCCCACCGAAATGGCAGCTAAATAATCTGTAATCGGCATCTCTGCAATCGCTTTTTGCTCAATTAATTTTCCTAAAGCAAGTACAACCGCAACAAACGCACCTGTAATCGATGCTGTTCGTGTTCCGCCATCTGCTTGAATCACATCACAGTCAACCCAAATCGTCCGCTCTCCAATTTTATCTAAATTAACAACTGCCCTTAAGGCACGCCCGATTAAACGCTGAATTTCCATCGTTCGACCAGAAACTTTTCCACGTGAAGATTCTCTAATATTTCTCTGCTCAGTTGCTCGTGGAAGCATCGCATATTCTGCAGTGATCCACCCCTTCCCCTGCCCACGTAAAAATGGCGGCACTCGTTCCTCGATACTCGCATTACAAATAACCTTCGTGCCACCGATTGTAATTAAAACAGAACCCTCCGGATGGGTAATAAATTCTGAATTGATCGTAATTGGTCGTAATTCATCAAACTTTCGCTCATTTGGTCTCATTAAATTATCCTCCTATTCAAAACAATCGTACCATATTTTAAGCTCAATCGTTACTTTCATTCTAAATTTTTAAAAAAGGTTAAAAAAAAAGCTGATAAATCAGCTTAGAAGCTACCAGTTGGAACAAATGACTCACGCGTTACAGGTTCACTATACGGAACTCCATGCTCATTGAAAATTTGCTCGATATTTTCCACTGTAATCGCTACACCCGATATATCAGGCTGATCAGTTAACGTTAACACTAGCGTTTCAATGACTTCATCAGCGATATAAGCTTCATTAACATCGGCTAATATCTCTTCAGTAAACTCAACCATCACCACACCATCACTCGAAACATTCACATCAATCAACTCTATATTCGGATTAAAAACATGCAACAACTTTGATTCATAAGTTGGACCACTTAATAGTGCCTCGACAATTCCATAATTCAAATCTTCCGATTCAATATGTTGCGTCACTGGAACGTAATAAATCGTTTCACCGTATTGTGCCGGATAATAAATAGTCACCGCTTCACTATTGATCAGATCAACCGCATCTGAGTCAAGAATATTGATCCCATTAGCACGACTCACCCCATCACGAATTGGTGTGCCATTAACAGGCATTGTGTTTTGCTCAAAACCATTCACCCACAGCTTGACCCGCTCAACACTATCAAATTCAGTCAACGTATACGTCATCGCTTGAATAATTTGTTGTTCTTTTGACCCATCATACTCATTAAATTCCTCAGTAAAATTAACAACTAACGTTCCATCCTCTTCCAAATTCATATCGATCACTTCTGTACCTGCGGGTAACACGGCTTCAAAACCACTTGGCAACAGATTAGAAATTGGCCCTCCTTCAACTAAATATTCAACAGCCTGTGCCGCCACTTCATTCGAGTCTAATTTTGGCAACTCAATCGTATGTGGCACAACAACCCCTTCCTTACTTAACAAATACAATCTACGTGCCACTGTTTCAGTCGCCAAACCCTGCTCGCCATCTTCTAAATCCTCTTCCCCCTCAAGATCGCTCGCTTGATCTTCTGGCACATCGATATCCTCTAAATCATCATCTGCCGATGAATTACAGCCGATCACTATAACTAAACTTAAGACAACTAAAAAAAACAGTGTCACTTTTTTCTTGATTACTCGCATATTCATACGTACCCTCCTCTAGATGGTTTGTACTAATATGTATACGAGCTCTTTTTCTAAATTAGACCTGCTAGGACTAAAAAAACAAGTAGCTTAACTACTTGTTTTTAGTTTGATCAATCACGACATTTTTAACAGAATCAACAGGATCATCCATCCACTGATTAGCAATTTGTTTAAATAAATCAGGATCTCCCGTTGTATAGAAACGATGAGTGGGAAAACGATCACCTTTATAACCTAGCTGTTGATAAGATAAAATTGTACTTACCTCACGAGCTGTCTCCGCACCCGAAGAAATAATTTGAACCTGACTTCCCATTTCAGCTTGAATCTGATCGGCAATAATTGGATAATGTGTACAGCCAAGAATCAGCGTATCAAGTCCCTGTTGACTCTTCAGCGGTGCCAGTGATTCATGCACAACTTTTTTAATTTTTTCTTCTGAATAATTTCCACTCTCAACAAGTGACACAAACGCAGGACAAGCTAAGTCACTGACAGATAGCTTCGAAGAAATCTGCTTCAAAGCTTTCGGATAAGCCTGACTCTTAATCGTTCCCTCCGTACCGATCACAGCCACCCGTTTTGTTTTCGTAACTTTAATCGCAGCTCTCGCCCCAGGTTGAATCACACCAATTACAGGAATGTCCAACTTTTCCTTTAATAAATCTAATGTAAATGCTGTCGCAGTATTACATGCGATCACGAGCAGTTTAATCTGTTTTTTGATCAAAAAATCGACCATTTCCAACGTGAATTGAACGATTTCACTCTCTGGGCGTGGCCCGTATGGACAGCGAATCGTATCGCCTAAATAAATAATTTCTTCCTTTGGTAGTTGACGCATTAATTCACGAGCTACTGTTAGACCACCAACTCCTGAATCAATCACTCCGATTGGTTGATCCAAATTCATCCCTCTTTTTCTATCTACTAATTATTTTCATGATCCCACTGCATCTTCTCTAGTAAAAGTTCTAGTACATCATCAAGCATATCAACTTTGTCAGCAGGTACATCATTTAACACTTGTTTCAAGTATGCTTGTCGTTTAACAATCACCTCTCGAATAATCTTCTTCCCAACTGGCAGTAGATGTATTCTAACAACTCTACGATCTTTCGTATCACGCGTACGTTCAACTAATTCATTTTTCTCCATCCGATCAACTAAGTCTGTTGTCGTACTAAAAGCTAAATTAATTTTATGTGACAATTCACCAATCGTTAAGTCACCATCTTCAAGCAACCACTGTAAAGCAATAAATTGCGGTGTTGTAATCGAATAATTTTTTAAAATTTCTCTACCCTTATGTTTAATAATCCCGTTTATGTATCGCATATTCCGCTCAATCTTAGCAATTGGGCTACCTTCAACTCCCATGCGCACTCCTCCCTCCTCACTGATTTTATTTTCTCTCTGTATCATAACATTAAATGGGGGGATTAGGTACTGATACTTATTATTTTGTCTTACAATTAGGCTTACAAAAAACCAGCAAACAGATTCGTTCACTGGTTTTTTTGCTTAAATCAATCCCTCATATGTCCTGCTTCGCGGGAGGTGATTGTGCCTTGGCCTTGGCTGAGGTCTTTTTTGATTTCTTGTTTTACTTTTTCAGGATTTGTTTTGTTTGCTTTTTTGCTAGCCTCTGTCTGATTGTTTGCTGATTGGTTCTGATTCATTTGAATTCTCCATCATGGTCATTGTTTTTTTAGTATTTACAAGAACCAGCGGAAGATACACTGATAATAAGTGATAGCTATTTTGATTGTCTGTTTAATTCTTCCGTTAATTTCATGTTATCCTTATAGTCAACTGGCGCGACGATGATATTAATGCCTTGGTCTTTTTCTAAGCAGGTTTTAAGTTTTTCTTCAAGATCATCTCTGCCCTTAACGACGTAGCCATTGCCTCCGTATGCTTCGGCAATTTTGATGAAATCAGGGTTGTCAAAATCGACGTTTGAATGTTCGTTTAATTCCATCTCCATCTTCCATTTAATCAGTCCATATCCTGAATCATCCCAAATTAAAATTGTTAATGGGATGTTATTTTTTTTAGCCGTTGCAATCTCTGCTGAACTCATGTGAAAAGCGCCATCACCTACAACCGTTAACATCGGTGTATCTGGGTTGAGCAATTTTGCTGCGATAGTTCCAGAAATTGCCCAAGACATTGATGATAGTGCGTTATTGATTAGAACAGTGTTTAGCTGATAAGCCGGGAATAATCGTGCCATCCACATTTTATCGGCACCTGTATCGACCAAAACCTTTCCCTCTTCTGGTAAGGCTTTTCTTGTCGCATGGACAATTTGGACGGGATTAAGTAACGTTTTTCCAGTTTGCTCACCCTTTTCAAATTCGGCATTTAACTTTTCACGAACATGATTTTCAAAATCATTTGCCCTGTAATTACCTAAAGTGTTAGATAATTTAGTAATGCTTTTTGATAGTTTCCAATCAGCTTCGTTTCCATCGAAAAATTTTCATGCGTTTCTTGGGCGAATGTATGCATGTTAATAATTGATTTATCGCTTTTCGGGTTGATTTCGGACGGATCGAATTCCGCAAAGTCATAGCTGATTGCGAGTATCGTATCGACATTTTCCAGATATTCATTAATATAATCATCGACAAAGAAACCGACAACACCTAAAGATAATTTAGATGTATCTGGTATCGTACCTTTTGCCATAAATGATGTTGCAACTGGGATGTTATGTTTTTCGGCAAATTTAGTAAGTTCGTGAGAGGTATTTTCACGGCTGACACCAAGGCCAGCTAAAATTATTGGCTTTTTAGCTTTTTTTAATAGCTCAGTTGCTTCTCTAATAGCTTCCTCAGTTGGTGTAATTTGAGGGTTTCTAGCATGAATGATCATTTGTGATGTTTCAACATGTTTTTCTTGTTCTAAAGATGCTGGAATCGTGACAAAAGTTGCCCCTTTCCGTTCTGTCATTGCGATGTTATAAGCTTTGTTAATCATTTCGGAGGTTGACTCAAGGACAACTAAATCTTCTGACCATTTTGTGATTGGGGTAAAGACGCTTTTCAAATCGACGACTTGAGTCGTTTCTCTCACTCTGGCTTCTAAATCGCCTTGGGCGGCGATCGTTATTAGTGGGAATGAGTGGGTTTGGGCATCGGCAATGCTTAAAGCCATGTTTAAAGCGCCTGGCCCTAATGTGGCAATCACAACACCAGGTTGTCCAGACAGCCAGCCCATTGTACTAGCCATAAACGCGCCTGAGCGCTCGTCTTGGACGAGAATAAATTTTATTTTTTTAGATTTTTCTAATTGATTTACTAAAGTAATATTTTCCTCACCCGGTAAGCCAAACACGTATTTAACTTCATGTTCTTCTAAAATATTTACAATATGTTGTGCAACGGTAGTCATAACATTGTCCTATCTTAGTTTGAGTTGATTAGTTTAAATCTAGTTAATGATGAACGACTAGACTTTGAGTTAATATACCCGAGTTTAGTAGGATCAATCTTAAAAATAGTTAATTTAAATAGTTAAATTTTGATATGTAAGCACGTTTTATACAGGACGGGTAACGGGGATTAAAAGAAAGTACGTTAGTTTATCATAAATTCTTAGAGATAAATGATTATTTCGCGCTCACAAGTCCATCAATATCCAATCCGAGTCCACCAATTCACGAATCAAGTCCGCCTAT
>NZ_BAABDL010000035.1:0-18455 GCF_039539605.1 Amphibacillus indicireducens
GATTGTGTATTTTTAATTGATTTAACGCAGTTTCTTAGTGGCTTATGGTCGGGCTGTGAATAATCTAGGTTAAAATAAAGCCTATAATAAAAAGGTTGACTATTATCATTTTCACATTAAAAAAGTATTACTCACAATATTAAAAGAGTGACATCCTTTTCATTATCCCTATTTAACAATCGGCAGCCAGCCTGGATTGCCTTGAACATATTCCCACATCGCATCTGGAAATGCTAAGTCATCTTTATCCTCTGGTCGGATTTCTGTCCGGATTGTGTCTTCTTTTCCTGCCCTCACTTTACTAATCCAGTCGGGTTCGGCGATCAATTCTCGACCAATCGCTAATAATGGTAAGTTCAGTTCTTCCATTGCTTCAAGTGCGTTGTCTGGGGTTTTGATTGCGCCGACGCCGATTACTGGTGTGTCTGGGCCGACTGTGTCGATAATTGTTTTCAGGACTGGCGTTTGATCTTCCGGGTTACGGATTGAGCTTTGCATGTAGTGGCCTGTTGAGATATGAATATAGTCGAGCTCTTTTTGTTTAAGTTTTGTTAATAATGCTTTTGTGTCGTTGAGCGTGATGCCTGGTTCTTCGATCTCTTCTGGTGAGAGTCGGTAGCCGACAATAAATGGTTTGTCGGCGTATTGTTTGACTGCTGCTTTCACAGTATCAACGATTGCTAGTGGTGCGTTCATTCGCTTTTCTAATGTCCCGCCCCAGTGGTCGTCTCGTCTGTTTGAGTGTGGTGAGAAAAATTGCTGGATTAAGTATGTGTTGGCGCCGTGAATTTCAACGCCGTCGAATCCCGCTTCGATCGCTCGTCTCGTTGCGTCGCCAAACGCTTGGATAATTTCACGCACTTCTTCGTCGCTTAATTCTCTTGGGGTTTCTGCGCCTGGTCGCTCGGCAGGAACGGCGCTTGCACTAACCGGCTGGAGTCCTCTTAGCGATCTTGCTGAACCCATTCGTCCGACGTGAAAAATTTGTAGGATCGCTTTTGTGCCGGTGCTTTTGATTGTGTTTGCTAGTTTTCTTAAACTTTCGATGTGCATGTCAGTGGCGGCACTTAATGAGCCGGCAAATTTGCCGTCTTCTCTCACTTGCGCACATGCGGTAATGACTGCGCCGAGGCCTGTTGCACGTCGTCGGTAATAATTGTGTTCATCGGTCGTGACCATGCCATTTTCAAACGCCGAGTTTGTCGTCATCGGTGCCATCATGATCCGGTTATCAATCGTGGCGCCTGATTTAAATGTAAAAGGTTCAAATAACGGATTGTATTTTTGATTCATTGTTCTATTCCTCCTTATTTTTAATTAGCTTGATCAGCTATTATTCGCGTGCTTCGTGAACTTTGAGCAGTTTGCCTTTAACGGTCGTCTTTCGCATCGTTTTTAGGACGAGTGGTCCTTTGCCATTGAGGATTTCAATAAATGTCATCTTATCAAGGATGGTAATAATCCCGATATCGCCTGCCTCGACACCTTCAATTTTAGCAATTGTCCCAACAAAATCAACTGCGCGAAGTTTCTTTCTTTTGCCACCATTAAAGTAGAGCTTCATAATATTTTTATTCAGTTTTGCCGATTTTTCCTGTTTAATCGTCGGTTTAAGGTTAATTTTTTGTTCGAAAGCTGCCCGACTTTTAGCTACTTCTGCTTTCGTTGGGACTGTCGATCGGTTAATTTTAAAGCCAAGATAATCTTCAAGCTCTGGTAAAAACTTTTCTTCAGATGGTGTGATAAATGTGATGGCTTTGCCTGTCTCGCCAGCTCTCCCGGTTCTTCCTGTCCGGTGTACGTAGCTTTCCTTTTCGAGTGGTAGGTCGTAGTTGATAATGTGACTGATCTTATCAATATCGATACCGCGAGAGGCTACATCGGTTGCGACTAAATAACGGAATCTCCCTTGTTTAAAGTCGCGCATCACGTCAAGGCGGTCTTCTTGGATCATATCACCGTGAAGTTGATCTGCTGGGTAGCCTGCTGCAATGAGTTTGTCTGTTAATGTATTGACTCGTTCGATTGTCCGGCAGAAAATAATACAGCTATCCGGATTTTCAACAATCGTCAGATCACGGAGGAGTGCGTATTTATCGTCATCTTTCACCTCAATTAGTTCATGATCAATTTGATTCGCTGTCGTTGGTGTTGGCTCAATTTCAATGTCAATTGGTTGATTTAAATAGTTGCTTGATAGTTGTTTCACTTCTTCTGGGAGTGTTGCTGAGAAGAGCATTGTCACTCGGTCTTTAGGTAATTGTTTAATAATCGCTTCGACTTGTTCGATAAAGCCCATATTAAGCATTTCATCCGCTTCATCGATGACCAAGTACTTGATCTCATCAAGTGGGAATGTGCCTTTTTCAATATGATCGAGCACTCGTCCTGGGGTACCGACAACGACGTGTGTTTTTTGTTTCAATTGTGCTTTTTGGTTCGCGAATGGTTGTTTACCAAAGACAGCAATCGCACTAATCCGTTTAAAGCGACCGATGTTAATAAAGTCATCTTTAACTTGAACGGCAAGTTCCCGCGTTGGCGTCAAAACTAAAGCTTGCGGTTTATTCTCGAACCAATCAATCGATTCACAGATCGGAATCGTAAAGGCAGCTGTTTTCCCGCTTCCCGTTTGTGATTTGACCACGAGATCTTTGTTCTCTAACGCCAATGGAATCACTTTTTCCTGGACTTCTGTCGCTCTGTTGTATGCTAATCCCTCTAGCGCCTTGAGAATATCATCATTTAAGTTATACGCATTAAATCTTGTTTGATCCATAATTTAACCTCTTTTTTTGTTTTCTACTTATTATTGTACCATGATTGGCTGGAGCTATAAGCTTTTAGAATTGGTCTAATGAAAGTCAGAGTAATTAACAAACTAAGTGAAAAGGATTGGACAATCTACTATGGGATCATCATAAAACTAATGATCATACCTGCTATTATCTATTTTATTTCATCATTAGTAGTCACTCCGTCAAAAGCGATAAACACAGTCATTATTATGTCTGCTATGCCCGCTTCTGCAATGACATCGATCTTAGCAGAAAACTTTGATAAGGAGAAAGATTTTGCAGCTGTGATTGTTTCTATCACAACATTACTCTCTTTAATTACGGTGACAGTATTATTAAAATTTATGCTTTAATAAAATAATGCTAGAGTGGTCGGTAGTGTATTAGCCAAGCAAAAATGATTCACCGCTCAATATTTTCGCTGGATAGTTTTCTACCGACTTCTAGCATCATCGATGTGTGTTATCATGTCAATTCGATAACCCACCATATCTTCTATTCCGTTGTTTATACTGCTCAATCGCACATAAGAAATCGGCTTCTGAAAACTCAGGCCACAAGACATCAGTGAACCAAAACTCGGTATAGGCTAATTGCCAGAGTAGGAAATTACTGAGGCGCTTCTCTCCACCTGTCCGAATCAACAAATCCGGCTCGGGCATTTTTGCCGTATATAAATATTTTGAAAAGATTTGTTCATTGACTTCATCCATCGATAATTTAGTATCTTTTACATCGGCATACATATCTTTAATCGCTTTTAAAATTTCATCTCTGCCCCCATAATTGAGCGCAAAATTCAATTCAAGACCAGTGTTATGTGCTGTGCGATCGATCGCATATTGCATCGCATCGAGTGTGTATTTGGGCAAATCGTGCATATCACCTATCACATTAATGCGCACATTGTTTGCGATTAAATCAGGTAAATATACGTCAAGTAGTTGTTTTGGCAGTTTTAAAATAAACTCTACCTCAGCCTTTGGACGTTTCCAGTTTTCTGTGGAAAAGGTGTATAAGGTTAACATCTTCACCTGACAGTTCACGGCTGCCTTAACAATTTTCACAAGTGTTGATAAGCCTTCTTTATGACCGGCCGTTCGAAGCAGGCCTTTATTTTTTGCCCAGCGTCCGTTACCATCCATAATAATTGCAATATGCTCCGGTGTATTTTCACCTGAATGTTCAGGGATTATTTCTGGTTGTTTATGATTTATAAAAGGAATTTTAAATACCATTGTGACACTCCTCTATCAGTTCTGATTTACATTTCATTTATATTTCCTCTTCACTTCGATACTCTAAAATATCGCCCGGTTGACAATCTAATGCCTTACAGATTTCATCTAATGTCGAAAATCGAATCGCCTTTGCTTTGCCATTTTTCAAAATTGATATATTCGACATCGTAATCCCAACCCGTTCCGATAGTTCAGTCACACTCATTTTTCTCTTTGCTAACATCACATCAATATTTACGATAATCGCCATTTATTTCACCTCAGACCGTTAAATCGTTTTCTTCTTTATAGTCGATCGCTGTTTGCAACAGCCTTTGGAGCACTGATGCAAAGACCGCCAAAGCAAATGAAGCACCAATCACGACAAAATCAATTAAGATTAGACCAGGTGCATCATCCCATTCAGCGACAAAATAAACCATTGGCAGGATGACAACGTATAAAGCACTAATTAACTTGGCATAGTTTTTTATTTTCGTTAAAGCTGTTACAGTTATTTGAGAAAATGCTTGATCTTTTTCAATATAAGATAATAATTTGACCGTTTGATACAAACCGAGATAAAATGGTATCGCAGTTATTGCCATCACAATTAGGATTGTCAGTATAAGATAGCCTAATGTATCGCCGGCGGCTACATAGCTAAACGCAACATCCGCTATTTTCGGTAAGAGATAAATACACAAACCAAGAACCGGAATCCCCATTGAAATGACAACAACTTTCAAAAACATTGTAGACACTTGTTTCATCAAAATTACACCTCGCTTATTTATTTTTATATTGATTATAAAACAATATTTATTGTTTTGCAATAAATATTTAGTTAATCTAGACAAATTTTAAAATCACTACGATAATTTAGTTAATTGTGGTAGTTGATTTGTTTTTCCTGAAATAATTGTAAGATTGATTAGTCACATAGCTCATCACTTAAGCTTTAAAATTCTACCATTACAATATGCCTAATTGTATTGAATCTCTTCGACAGATCACAAATTTTGCTAATGTGACATGGTATAATAGCTTTAGAGTAGCAGTTATGTTAAGTAAAAATATTAAGGGTGATTATAATGAATATTGAAAAGATCAAATATTTTATCGACTTAGTTGATTGTAGAAATTTCACAGAAACAGCTAGGAAAAACTTTGTCTCACAGACGACAATTAGTCAACAAATTGCTTCAATTGAGAAAGAATTCGATTCAATATTGATTGACCGAAAACAAATTCCGATTGAGCCAACCGAGGCAGGATGGCTTTTTTATAGTGAAGCAATCATCCTTTGGAAACAATATAATCATATGAAAGCTAAGCTAGCAAATTTCCACGAAAAAAGTAAACAAACACTGACGATTGAATATTCAGCCTTGACTGATATGCAACGTTTAGTAACACTGATTCCTGATTTCAAAGAACAGTATCCGAATATTGAGTTGGAAATCAATAAAGTTTTATTAAAAAATATCTCCGAATACTTAGAAAAAGGAATCTATGATGTTGCCGTTGCATTTGATTCAGCTTTTGTCGGTAAAGAGAACATTCGAACATACCCTTTATACCAAGGGCAATATTGCGCAGCATTGAGCCATCTCCACCCACTTTTTCATCATCAATCGATTGCTAAAAATGAGTTATATAAATACCCACTGGTCATGTTGAATCCAAGCGTAATTGGCAATTCTTATGATTTGATGATTGAGCATGCGACAAAGGACGGTTTTCAACCGAATATTCTGCGAACGGTTGATGATGTTGATTCAGAGTTATTCCACATTCTAACCGAAAATTTAATTGGTTTTTTCCCTGATAATTATCAGCTTCCTTATCCAGAAGAGGAAGTACGGCTCGTTCCATTGGAAGAGTCACATCACTTATTCAAAATAGAAATTGGTTATTTAAAAGATAATACAAACCCTGCTTTACAGCCTTTTCTACAGCACGTCCACGATTCGTTTTCCCAATAGGAGATTCACTTTTTCTATTGGACACTGTTCACTCATTCACATAAACTATAGTTGTACGACGGATTAACTAGAGGAGTGTTGTAGATGGGAAAACTATTATTAACTGGTGTCGATGGTCATTTAGGAAAACAAGCAGCTGAGTATTTATTAACTTTAGTCGATAAAAATCGAGTTATTTTTTGCGGTTATGATCCAGCATCCTTAAAAGAATATCAAGACCAAGGTATTGAAACACACGTGACTAATTTCAATACGATCGATGGTCTTAGCGAAGCGTTTTCTGGTGCAGATAAATTAGCACTGATCTCGATGCCCTTTGTCGGCGAAAAACGTCAAAAGGCGCATCAAAACGTAGTTGATGCGGCAAAAGAGGCTGGTGTTAAGCAAATTATTTATACGTCGCTAGTCAATGCCGCTGATGAATCCAATCCAAGTGTTGAAAAAATGGATCACGCTTATACGGAAGATTACGTTAAGAGTGTTGGATTAGACTATATCTTCCTACGTAATTCTCAATATGCGGAAGCAATGATTACCAATTACTTCACCTTTGTCAAGGCTGATAGTGTCTTAAAAAACAGCCAAGGTGATGGCAAAATGGCTTATATTTCACGAAAGGATTGCGCTAAAGCTGTTGCTCATGCGCTAGTAACGAATAATTATCGAGAAGCTACCTTAAACATTAACGGTCCAGAGCTGTTAACAATGGCCGAGTTTATTGAGATTGGAAACAACGTTACTGGTAACGAAGTAACCTATCAAGAAATCACCGATGAGGAAAACTATGCTATTTTTGATGCAATGGGCGTACCAAGAACGACAGATGGTCAGTTTGAAGAGGGATCTGAAGCACCCTATTCTTCTGAAGGTATGGTAACCTTTGCTCAAGCAATTCGCTTAGGGAAAATGGACTGCTTTACAGATGATTTTAAGAAGCTTACTGGACAAGATCCACTAACCGTTAAACATATGTTTGAACATGCTGACGACTTTCAAGTTGGTGAACGCCATTCAAAAGATGATTAAACAGAGACTTGTGGTTGCTTCATAAAGATAACATTTCTCTGATAGAGATTTATTGGTAAATGAGATGTCTAAATTAAGCAGTTAATCGCTCAAATAATAGATGAGCTTTTAACTGCTTTTTATTTACCTCGGACTCTTTTCTTCATGACACATGATTATATGATTGAAGCACGACAGATGTTTAATGATTCCAAGCATAGATTGTAAGTATCTTCAGATGACAATCTGTCACATAAATAATTAATTGGAGAACAAAAAAATGCCCGCTTCGGACACTTTTTTACGATCAATACGGTTATTTGTCCAAAGTTGGCGCCACTTCGGAAAAATTCTCTCAACACGTTCAAATATTTGTCTGAGCTTTAGGAAATTATGTTATTATGATTAACATATTTTCTTATTATCATTTCAATTCATTGATTAATTCTCTCAAAAACCCTTCTTGCATGGCGGTTTGACCTGTTTCCTTAATTTGCTCAGCGATCTCAATTAAACTCGGCTCTTTAATCAGGCGAAGTTGTTTTAATCGTTGTTCAGTTAGTGTACTTGGGCGACTAGCCAGATGGTAATTATTCAGATTCATCCCGACTGTTTTCATATTATCAGGAAAACGATTAAGTAGACTTTGTGCCATCACTAAACCTTCTGGATCAAGATCTCCAACATAATACATCTGCGTATCCGTTTGTACTAGTTTTCTCAGCAACCGCCACACGGCATAAGTGAATTGGCCACTGGAACAAATCATCGGGATCTCAGGGAGTGCATCGAGTAAAATGGAATAGACCCCTGAATTTTCGACGATCAACAATTTTGTGCCCTGATAGGGGCGGATCGTTTCCATGCGTAAGATTTCTTTAAGTGGGACATTCCATGAGCATTGTTCAATACATGCTTGAGTCCACATTTGATTTGCTTTTCCATCCGTTTCTGCAGTTAATCCTTTAACAGCAACGTAATTGTTAATATCATCACGAAGGAGATAAAATTGATCAAGTAATTGATTTTTTACTTCGACAGCTGCTAGGTGATCATCCGTTTCAGGCAATTGCGATAAGGATTGGAGCATTTGGAGTAACAGCATCCCTGCTTGTTGATTGTCATCAAAAGCATGGGGATTACCTGTCTGTTGATAAGCAAAGACAGGCATCCTTGTATACTCTGTTGGGAGTTGCGCGAGCGCTTTTGCCACGATTTGAAAATGTTCGAAGTTGTTCTCAGTTTTATTAAACCAGCTGATCAATTGCGGTTCGGATAGGTTGGCGGTAAAGATTCGATCGATTTGATCAAGCTTGACGCAAAATCGTTCAAATCGTTTAGCCACTTGCGCGTCCTCTTCCGCTTTAAGGATGAGTGGTTTCTTCGTCATATAGGTGACAAACTCATCGATGCTCCATGAAAAAGCACTATTTTTTAGCGCGTGTTCAAGATCAGTGATTGAAAGCCGTTTTTTCTTTGTCCAAGCGATCGGGGTTAAGCCTAGTAACGCTCTTAAACGATCGGTATCTAGACTGCTGAATGTCTGCAAGCCAATTGTCTGACCATAGTCGCCATTCAAATAATATCGTCGACGCAATTCGTTTGCTAGTTTGCGAAAAACTTCAGTAGCAAAGAATTTTTCGTTATTCTCCACTTGCAACATCTCCTAGCTCAATCCGTCTGTGTTGCCCGTCCCAATAATAACTAATCGTTGTGACTATGTTGATGTTTTGTGGGCGTAATAATTCATAAATTCTCAATTTAGAGACGGTCGGATAGTCACCAAACAATGCTTGTGAGTTCATCACATAGTTAAAGCCTAGCTGTTCACATGCTTTGAAAAGCTCAGCAATATTTAAGTCATCAATACCAGCAAATGCTTCATCTAAGGTGATTACTTTTGGACAGAATGACTCAGCATCTGAATATCTTGAATCAACAGCTGCGAATAATGGTAAATACATCACAATTGCCTTTTCACCACCACTAAATTGATTAAAACGCCGATCTGTCAATACTTGTGGGCGATAACCTTCATTTGCTCGCTTATATTTCAACTCAAATTCAAACCAGTCTCGATAATCTAATACGTTAGCAACAGCTTGGAACAGTGTACTTTGACCATCGAGATCTTCTTGGACTTGCTCTTGAGCGTAACGTACTTTCTCTTGAAAGTGCTCTGAAATTGCTTCTCGATCCATTTCCGATAAAATTTCGGCAGGTTTTTGTAATAATTCGACTAGCCGAGCGGTGCCAAGATCTTGTTCCGATGAACTCGGCAGACCTTTCCACTGAATCGATAGCGACAAGCCTGATGAATTCTTTTGTAATTGCAAGAGACGGTTCATTTGTTCAACCCACTGCATCGCCTGTTGGATTCGCGCACGTAAGATGTTACCAACTGATTCTAAAATAATCGTCTTAAACAGTTGTTCATCTTCTTTCTTGAGCAAATCTTGTAATGTCATACGCTGATCAGTTAGTTGATCTTGCAGTTCAAAGACTGTTTTTGATTCGCCATTGACTTTAAAGTGTGGTTGTTTTGAATGATTGTACTGGCTGAAATCGCCTAGTTTTTGTTCGATTTCTTCAGACAGATCGATGCCGGATACGTTGATCAGTCCAGGTTGGTAATTTTGTAATTGATCGGCAATAAAATTAAATTGAGTTAAAACTTGATCACTTAAGTCTTTTAACCTTTTAGCACTTAACTGTTGTTGTTTTTCCCGGGCCAATTCGACCAATGACTGCTCGCTCGCTGCAAAACGATGGACTTCTTGATCAAATAGTTTTCGCCAATGTGATTCTTCAAATCTAATATTTTCTAGATCCATCTCAGTTGCCTGTACTTGGCTCCGATTAATGGCAAGCTGTTCGACAAGTTGAGTGATGGCTTGATTTGTTGCCTTGACGAAGCTTTTTCGCTGTTTTTGTTCTTCTCTTGCTTGAGTGAGTTGTATTTGCAACTCTTCGATATTGATCAATTTTTGTTGTGTGAGGTTGTCATCAACTGACCGTTGTTGGCTTTGCTTCTTCGATGTTAAATCACTCCACACTAACAAAAGCTCGTCTTCTTCATCTTGCAAATCACGTATCGTTTGTTCGAGTGTATCGATTGTGAGTTTACCTTCTTGAATAACCGTGTATTTGATATACGCATCTGTTAAATTCGCCTCATAATAATCTGCCGATCGATTCGCATCTTGATAAGCTGTTAATTCACGAGCGAGTTCATCTTGAGCGGTCAATCGATGAAGCTCAATCGTCTCTTGATTCACAGTTGCCTTGAGTGCGTCGAATTGTCCTTGTTTTAACTTTAACGCGTCCATTCTGATTTGTAATTCGATTGTCGTTTTCGACATATAATTAATTGCCTGATAGACTTCAACACCAGTCGGGCGATTTTCATAGGACAGTTTCATCTCACGTTCAAGCTGTTCCTTTGCCTGAATGGCGACTGCAAGCCGATCAATTTCGCTGTCAATCTCGTCAATTTCTGTTTCTAATTGAGCGATTTTAATTTGACGATAACGTTCTTGACTCGCTGCACCAATATATGATGCTTGATAATGATCAGGCATTTGACCGCGCAAGTTGGCAATTTGATACGATCCATCTCTGAAAATTGCTGGTAACTCTGGATCTGCTTCACCAACGATAATACTTTGGAGCACATCCATCACGAGAGGTTGTAAATCTTGCTCAAGCTCTGGATTAACCGTTAAAAAGTCAGCTAAGGTAACAGCTAATAACTTGGGTTGTGGCAAAATTTGCAGGTCATCCGACAAAGTAAGCCCTTCTTCAGAGATTAAGCTATCGAGAATTCCTGAAGCGTAAAGTGCACCTTCTAGACGATCGCGGGTCTCGTCTTCGATCTCTTCGATAAAATCAACGCTTTTATAAAAATGAAGGACACGATCTGTCTCAATCCATTTTTGGCGATTGTTTTTGCGTGTCTCACGTTGCTCAATTTCCGGAATTTTCTGTGCTTGCCATTCTTTTATTTCCGCTTCTTTGTCAGCTTTTAACTGTTTCCATTCCTTTTGTTCACTGGACAACGTATTAGTTGCTTTTTGATTTTGTCCAACTGCTTCTTCATAACTTGTCCTTAGTGGCGCCATAATTATTTCTTCTCGAATTTCCTCTTCAAGCAACCGATCAATTTGATAAAGTAATTGTGAATAATCTTGTTCCCTTAACTCAAACCGTGCCTCTTTTCTCCACGTATCAATTGCTTGTTTCCAATTTTCGAGCTCTTGTTGACGCATTTGTTGCCAATGACGGAGATCACGCTCAAGTTGATCAATGACCTGTTGAATATCCCCCACTTCTCTAGCTAATTCAGTCAGCTGGCTTTGTTTTTGCTCAAGTTGGTTCAGCAACCCAATCACCTGCTGAAAATGTTGCTTTTTCTTCTGGACTTGTTCTTTCCAATAATCAAACTCTTGAGTCGTTAATTCATTACGCATTTTTGTTGAATAGACGGCATCAAGTTCTTCAAATCGCAAGGTCGAAACGTATTGTTCGTTATCATTTAGTAATGTATTCATTTCTTTCATGTGGCGATCTCTTTGTAGCTGCTCTTTTTCTAATGATGCATGATGTTCACTCAATCGTTTCTTTTTACGATCAATATCCGCCTGTGTTTTTGTCAGCTGAACGATCGTGTCATCAAGCATGTCTTTTAGTTCTTGACCACGGCGAACTAGATCCATTCCTTCATGTTGATTGAGTTCTTGGATTGTTTTTTCTAAAGCATCAAGTTGTGTTTCGTTTTCAGCTCGAGCCGTTTCTTTCTCCGCTAAATCTGCTTGCATTTTTTTAGTTGCACGACGTCCCTGTTCAAGGTTCTTTTCCGTTTTGGCTTTATTTTGTGAAAAAGCGAGCCACTTGCCAGCCAGTTGACCGACAAGTTCGTCGTGCCACTTTTGATAAACTTTTGAAAAGCGCTTTAATTCACTTAGTTCATTCCCTAGGTCTTCTAACCGTTCTCTGTGACCATCCAAGCGCTCAATCGTTGTTGCCAGAGGTAATAAATCATCATCTTTTAATTTAGGTAATGAATCACGCAAAATAGAATAAATGACGGAAGGTCGAAATTCTTTTGATAACTTTGGGCTGCGCAAGTTGATTAGTAAAGCAATTAATTCATCAAATTGTTCAATCGCCTCAAAACCGAAGATTCGTTCATTAACATAGGCCTTATAGTCACGTTGTGTGTCAAATAAACGACCATTTCCTTCCAAACGGTTTTTCAACTTCTGTTTTGTCAGTGGTGTTAATTCGCCTTTGCGTAACTCTTCATATAATTCGACATCAATGCCAATTCGGTTATTATTTTCAATCGCAAAAAACCATTTATTCAATTTGCCACCACGATTTGCATGCATGCCAATCCCGATCGTCAAATATTCCTCGCGATTTTCCCGTTTCACTTCTAAAAATAAATAGCCAATCCCATCATCACGATCAGAGACACCTTTTTCACCTAACAAGTAATCTTCCATGCGTCGATCGCGTGAACCAAATGAATCCAGGCGGTAAGCGCTCGTATCTCCATCAAATAAAACAGGGAACAGACTTTGCATCGTTAGCGATTTTCCTGAACCGTTTGCCCCTCTTAACAACATCCGTCCATTTGCGAGTTTAAAGATTTGATTTTTGTAGTACCAAAAATTGAGTAACCCAACACGATTAATCACCCATCTATTCATCTTCTTGCCTCATTTCTGCAACCAACCTACCAAATGCAGGCTGAATTAAAATTTGTTGATCTTCTCGATCAAAGAGTTGCCAATCTGCCCCACGCGCCAACAACGCTTCACTTAATTGGTCAATCGACATCTCAGTAAATTCCTTCGACCAATAGTGTTGATAATCTCGCTTCAATCTTTCTAGTAGCTCCTGCCATGCCGATTCTGTTAGTTTTTCGACACCGTATCTTGAAAACTCAATCGCTTGCTCCCTTAATAATGTGGCAAGTTGAATTAAGATTTCATCAATCACTCGACGACTCGGAAAAATTTCTTGCCAATTGTCGCGATTTTCAAGCGTGAAAGCAGCATAATCTTGATACAGTTCATAGTAAAAGTGTGTATTCGTCTCAACATAGTCTTTCATGTGGTGATAATAATTTCTTAACCTGACAAAGGTTTGCTCATTCTCTTCCGTTCGTTTAAGTGCAGGCTCCATCATCAGTCTTTGATAAAGCAATTGATTACCTTCTAGATTGCGATTGGCTTGTATGTCTGCCCAATAATCTTCAAAACCTTGATACTCCATGTATGACTGAGGGGCTCGTGCTAAAAAAGCGCGCGCCTGTGCAGTTGTTGTATAAAGAACTTCTTGATTTTCTTCAGAACGTTCGAACATACCCGTTTCACCTTGAATATTTTCAATCACAGTCAATTCAAGCATCTTTTTAATCGCGCGCACTAAACTTTTTCGGTGATTATAATTTGTCCAATCGATAACAACCTCTTCGGGTATCATCAGATCTAGACCATTGATCAACTCATCTAACATAAAAGGGGTGTCTGCCTCTAATCCCTCGGTATAAGCCATGCAACAGCAAAATAAAACGTAATCAAGCTGTGCAGTAAACCCACTCGCCCCCATCCATGGCGCAAGGATATGTGGACGCTTTAATAATTGAATGTATTGTGAACGAATCATTAAATTCATGCCAAAGCGCTGATTCAATTCTTTTTTCAAGTCAGATTGATGGCGCCGCAAAAAATTATAGTTTTCAGGATCACGGCTGCGAATGATCCAAAAGTTTTCAAATAAGAGCTTTAAAGCACGACGTAATTCTTCTGGTTTCATCTCAATCTCCTTGTCATTGTGACTTTTGGCATTTCAAGGTTTCCATCTTCACAGGTGACGATAATTCGCTCGTGGCGGTGAATGGACACATCAACAGTAAAATCTAATTCTGTCGCAACCATTTGCGTAATGACGTCATCGGCCAATTTGTGCGCTGATGCGTAGGTGGCAATTGCCGTACTAATCCATTTGAGGAACACCTGACGCGAGCGACTATCTAAACTTTCGACTTTTGAAAAATCTAGCACATTGTCATTAAAATAGTGATCGATTTGTTGGCGATGCCTCGTCAATTGCTCTTGGTGTACTTCAAGCAATTCACGTTGTTTATCATGATCCAATGAAAAACTCCGTGCTTTTCTTTCTTGTCTGGCACCTCGGCCTCGATTGCTTAAAAATAGCGTTCCGGGTTCAAGCTCCCAGCTATTTTGACGATTACTCGTCGCATCACTACTTTCACTAACGAAATAATGGCGGCTATGATCTAATCCAAAAATACCGCCGTACATCTGGTGAGCTTCCGCTAAATTTTCCGCCCGATTAAACCATTTCGCCAGATGAAGATAATCTTTGCGCCGACTTTGGTACTGATGAATCTCTTGGCCAAAATAATAAATCAAACCAGTAATCTTTGTAATCATCTGATCTGTTTGTAACATCAAGTTGTCATACTCACTCGGACGATCAGACGTCCCGATGAACCAAAGTTTTAGCGCAGTTAACTCGCCTAAAATCTGTTCTTCCACTTCCGCACGCGAGACTCCATCCATCATTGGAACCTCTTGCTCCTTTTGGTGCATCTGATCAATCAGTTTATCACGATCAATTTGGGAGAGTTTTTCAATAACAACCGTAAAAGAATGATAAAGGTTTTGCACACTGCTAATAAAATCACGTAAATAATGGACAAATTTATCTTTATAGACGAGGAATTGTGCCGTCTTCATCCGGCTATCCACATCTGGACTCGTTATATACCCTATGTAGTTCGCTGTATCATCGCCAACTCTTCTGAACGCTTCACGAATCTCTTGCCAAAGTTCAGCTAGCTCATGTTCTTCTGCAACAAATGCATCTAACAAAGTTAATAAATGACGAATACCTTTCTCGTCTAAAGCACCCCTTGCCGCATGCTTCGTATTCATTAATTGATTGACCATTTCTTCGACTAGAATACCTTCTTCTGTGATCTGGTAACGGAAGTTTTTATTGCGATATTCTTCAATTGATTTTGGTCGAATCATTTCTTGTTGTTTTTGTAAGTTGCCCCATGTAACGAGACTTTCAAGGTCTTGATCAACTTCAAGTTCCCCATAATTGTCGTCAAATTCAGCTTGCATCAAATTCAGCACCTCTGGACGATACAACGGCCCTTGCATTTGGCGGTGTCGTTTATAAAAGGTACTCATGATTTTACGATAGCGCTCGACATTACCTGCGACTAAATAATTTGCTGGCCAGACTTTCCCCATAATGAACTCCCTTCTCCAGTACTACTTTTAACTTAAATCCTATCAACTTTATTTCCCTCTTCCATTCTATCATAATATGTATTTTTTTCAGTCTTTCTGTCGATGAAAGTAATTTAGAAAAGATGTCTTTCTGAATTTCAAATATTAATCGGATACCTTATGCTATACTAAAACAAAAACAGGTGGTGATGGTCGCGTGCAAAAGAGATTATCTGATCAAATAGCTGATGATATTATCGCGATGATTGCGATTGAAAAAAGATTTAGCCCAGGTGATCAGCTGCCAAATGAAAATGAATTGTCAGAGGAGCTGAATGTGAGTCGGACAACATTGCGTGAGGCGATTCGCGTTCTTGTGACGAACGGTGTGTTAGAAATTAAGCGTGGCTTGGGGACGTTTGTGAAGCAGGATTTTGATATTAGTCAGACAATGAAGTCGTTGAATCATATTTCAGATGCTCGAATCGGTGCAAAGGATTTATATGAGATGCGCTTAATTTTTGAGCCTGAGGCTGCTTACTATGCGACAATTCGGGCAACCGATACTGAGTTGGAGCGAATTTTGGCGTATGGTCGACAGATTGAAGAAAAAATTAAGCGCGGTGAAGACCGAACAGATATTGAACAAAAATTTCACAAATCAATTTCGAACGCGACACATAATGCGTTTATGGACAAGCTAATGCCGGTCATTTTTCAAGCGATTGATGCGGGGGTTGTTTTGTCACAGACGAGTGAGCGTGCGCTTCAAGACACGATCAGCGATCATCAACTGATTATGGAATTTATGAAAGCACGAAATCCTGAGGGTGCGCGGAGTGCGATGAAAATTCATATTTTACGAGCGATTAATGATTTAGAAATTAACTAATATTCGGAGTTGTCTAACAATTGTATTGACAGCAGACATCCTGGCATTTAAACTAGTATTTATAAATTAAATGATAAGGTGTGTGTTTATAGTGAGAAGCGATATGATTAAAGTTGGGGTTGACCGTGCACCCCACCGTAGTCTTTTATATGCAACTGGAAAAGTGAAAACGAAAGACTTAGGTAAGCCATTTATTGGTGTCTGTAACTCGTATATTGATATTATTCCAGGTCACGTTCATTTGCGTGAATTTGCTGATGTTGTTAAAGAAGCGATTATTGAAGCGGGTGGGATTCCGTTTGAGTTTAATACAATTGGTGTCGACGACGGGATTGCGATGGGACACATCGGGATGCGCTATTCGTTACCAAGTCGTGAACTGATCGCAGATTCTGCTGAAACGGTGATTAACGCGCACTGGTTTGATGGTGTTTTCTATATTCCAAACTGTGACAAAATTACCCCTGGCATGTTGATGGCTGCGGCTCGGACGAATGTGCCATCTGTATTTGTTTCAGGTGGGCCGATGGAAGCTGGTGTTAGTTCAACTGGGCAACAACTTTCTTTAACATCTGTGTTTGAAGGTGTTGGGGCACATAAAGCTGGGAAAATGACTGCAGAAGAATTGCTAGAAATTGAACAGAGTGCATGTCCAACATGTGGTTCTTGTTCGGGTATGTTTACCGCGAATTCAATGAACTGTTTAATGGAAATGCTTGGACTTGCGCTACCTGGTAACGGGACGATTGTTGCGACAAGTGATAAGCGTAAGGATTTAGTTCGTGAAGCTGCCAAACACTTAATGCGAATGGTTAAAGACGATGTCAAGCCACGTGATATCATTACAAAAGAAGCGATCGACGATGCATTTGCGCTTGATATGGCGATGGGTGGCTCAACAAATACCGTCCTCCATACTTTAGCGATCGCACATGAAGCTGGCATTAACTACGAAATGTCCGACATAAATAAAGTCGCTGAAAGGGTTCCTTACTTGGCCAAAATTATGCCGGCATCTGATATTTCAATGGATGATCTTAATAAAGCCGGTGGGGTTCAAGCAATTATTAATGAACTAGCAAAAATTCCTGGCGCGATTCATCCAGATCGGATGACGATTACCGGGTTAACAATGGGTGAACTGGTTAAAGACGATCCGATCACAAATCCAGATGTAATCCGAACAAAAGATAATCCATATAGTCCAGTTGGAGGCTTATCCGTTTTATATGGTAACATCGCTCCTGAAGGCTCGGTCATTAAGGTGGGCGCTGTTGATCCATCGATTAAAAAATTCGTTGGTGAAGCAATTGTGTTTGAATCTCAAGATGAAGCACAAGAAGCGATTGATAATGGAACCGTCCAGGCGGGCCATGTTGTCGTAATTCGCTATGAAGGACCAAAAGGTGGGCCGGGAATGCCAGAAATGCTTGCCCCAACATCAGCGATTATGGGACGCGGTTTAGGAACAGAAGTTGCCTTGATTACCGACGGACGTTTTAGTGGTGCCTCACGTGGGATTTCAATCGGTCATATGTCTCCAGAGGCGGCAGAAGGTGGACCGATCGCATTGATTAAAAACGGTGACACGATTGAAATTGACTTACCTAACCGGACAATGAACGTCAACGTTTCAGAGCAAGAATTAGCTGAACGCGCGAAAGACTTACAACCTTTCGAGCCAAAAATTAAAACAGGTTGGTTAGCTAGATACTCGAAACTCGTGACAAACGCGTCTAAAGGCGGCGTTATGGAAATATAATTTTTCAGAAAAAATAAACGTTTGGCTCTAAACCGGCCAGACGTTTATTTTTATTGCTCAATTTGGAACCGATAAACATCAATTTACCGTACTCCGCCACCACCGCCGCCGAACGAGCCACCGCCACCACCAATGCTGGTAGTTCCACCCTTACCCTTAGTGAATATTGCTCTTATTGCATTAAATAGTTTACTTGCACCTCCTGTACATTCTATTAGTTCATCATCAGTTAGAGGACTTAAATTTTTCATTTTTAAATCAACTTTAGACATTTTAACACCCCATTTCTTTAGAAGTTTTCAGACTTTTCATAACAGAAATTGCCAAATAATTGTTTAAATAATTATCCAACATTAGCTACTATTTTGAAGAGACATTCACCTATTTCACATAATAAATTCATGCATTCCTAAAAATATTATTAAATTAATTTTATAATAACTCAACTTTCGCACCAATAAAACCAGCGTATAATCAATAGTCATAAATGTTAGAAACACTTTAATTATAGTAG
>NZ_BAABDL010000036.1:0-20949 GCF_039539605.1 Amphibacillus indicireducens
TTGATTGGTTATTTTTAATTGATTTGATGCGGTTTATTCAGGTTTTATGATTGGGCTATGAATAATCTAGGAGCTATTTTAATTGTAATCTAGATGGGCGGATTAAAGAATGTGCAAATCTTTGTATTTGACTCATATTTTTGGGATCGCTTTCATTTTTAATGATTTATAAGGTAAAAATATAGATTTAGACATGCAAAATGACACGATTTAACGCGTTATATTCTAGATATCAAGAATTTATAATGTTCATTAGCTTACTTGTCCAAAGAAAATGTCTCTGAGGGCTGAAAGGAAGTAACGTGTATCTATTGTTATTTATCGATGATTCTAAAAGATGATGATTAGTCATTTTAAACAAATAGAATTTGGTCTAGAAACCATTAAACGGAAAAGGTGTGAACGCAACTTCATAATTAAGGCGAAAAATCCCTTAATTTGGCAAATTATTATCATGGTAAAACGTTGATAAATCAAGGTAGCTAGAATTTGTCCGGCTATAATACTTAATTAAGTCCGGTTGTTATGAATTAATGAAAGCGCTATATTTAGCACATGGAATTCTACAACGGATTTCATCATTAGTTAATTTTTAGGGGGTTTAGGCATGAAGAAGTTAAAACTAGTTGTTCTGTTGATCCTTATGTTAGTTATAGCTGCATGTGGTGGTAATAATGATGGTGCTACTGCTGATCCAGATACGAACACTGATCCAGACACAACTGAAGAAGCAGATGGAGTAGAAGGCGAAGAAGAGGAAGAAGAAGGTGCGGATTATTATCAAACACCTGAAATGGATTTTGATTTAGGTGGCCGTACACTTAAAGTTGTTGCTTGGTGGGACATGGAAATTACAGGAGAAGATCCTGATAGTGTCCAAGCTCGCGAGAACTTAGAAGAGTTAAAAGAAAAGCACAACTTTGATATCGAGTATATCGCTATCGACTTTGGTGAGTACCAAGAAAGAATTACAGCTTCATTATTAGCAAATGAGCCAATTGGTGACTACATCCGTGTAGGTAAGAAATACACAATTCCTTCATTTGCACAACAAGATTTAATTTGGGCAATTGACGATTACGTTCAAAACCCAAATGTTTTCAACTTACCTTACACACATGAGATTTTCCAACATGAAGGTCAAGGTTATGCCTTTACAGACGCGAGAGCAAATATTGTTCAAGGTATTTTCTACAACCGTACGTTAATGGGCGAGTTAGGCTTGAAACCAATTCAAGAATATGTTGATGAAGATAACTGGAACTGGGATACATTCGCAGAAGTTGTTGCATCAGCAAACCAAGATACAGATAACGATGGAAATATCGATACATGGGGCTTAGCTGTTCCATCTGTACTAGAAAGAGCTTTAGCTGCTAACGATGCTGCTCTAACTGATGCAGATCAACAAACTTTAGATGACCCAGCAACGATTGAAGCATTAGAATTTACACAAGATATTTTTGAAATTGCACGTCCAACTGAAGGTGGAGACTGGACAGAGCCAGAACAATTCTTCCGTCAAGGTAACACATTGTTCATGCCTGGTGCAGACTTTATGTACAATGGTATTGTAAATGACATGCCAGATTACGATATTGGATTTGTTCCATTCCCAATCGGACCAAGTGCTGATGGATACCGCACATTTGAAGCGGACATCCAAGCAATTGCAATTCCTAAAGCGGTTGATAATCCAGAACAATTAATTTACATTTGGGAAAAAATCTTTGACATTGAGTCAATTTATGATTACCCAGGTCAAGCAAACCTAGAGTCAATGTTCTCTAATGAAGATGACATTGAAAACGCTAGATTAGTACAACAACAATTAAATGTTCTTGACCACTTTACGTTTGATAATGATGTATTCTGGAGCTTCCAAGCTGAATTATTAGATGGAGTACCAGTTTCAACACTTATCGAAAGTCATGCGCCAGCCTTCCAGGCAGCAATTGATGACGTTTACGGAAATTAATTTATAACTAAAAAATAACTTTGGTAAAGTGCCTACTGATTTCTCGTGTAGGCACTTTATCCACTCATTAGAGATTAAGGGAGGCAAAAATAGTGCGGATATTCAAGAATAAGCTAGTACGTATTATTTTAGTCCTTGTCATCATTTTTTCTTCCGTATGGATCATAGATTCTAGAAATAAGGCAGATCAACATTATTCTAAAGCCATGGTTGAGTTTGAAGCTGTCGTTTCTGAAAGAAATGAAGATAGCTACTATAATTATCTTGAAAATTATTCGAATGCAGCTCGACCTAATCAAGTGATACGCATTGAGGGAGAAGACTTTGTTGAGACAGAGGGCGTGGGCTTTAGTTTAATTGATGAATTCAATAATATGAATGAGCAATCTGTTTTGACCCCAGAAGAAGGTTCAATTTCTTGGCAAGTGGATGTTGAAGAAGCAGGTTTATATAATATCCGCATCCATTACTACCCTATTGAAGGAAAAAGTTCAGCTATCCAACGAGAGATTAATATAAACGGAGATTTACCTTTTATGGGCGCCGATTATGTTATTTTTGATCGTGTGTGGGCTGATCAAGATGATGAGATTAGAAGAGACGAAAACGATAATGATTTGAGGCCTAGACAAGTTGAAGCACCTCAATGGTTAAATGCACCATTCCGAGATAGTGAAGGTTACTTCAACGAACCCTATCTTTTTTATTTTGAAGAAGGAACACAAACAATTACTTTAACTTCTAAACGTGAACCAATGGTAATTGACTATATTGAACTCTATCAACATGAATTAGCACCAACTTATGAAGAAATGAAGGTAGAGTATCAAGAAAACAACCTTGAACCCGTATCAGATACATTCATAAAAGTCCAAGCTGAAGATGCAGTTAGAAAATCCTCTCCAACTCTATTTCCGCTAACTGATCGCTCAAGTCCCACAGTGGAGCCTTATCATGTATCCAAACTACGTGTAAATGCGATAGGTGGCCAGAACTGGCAACAGCCAGGTCAATGGATTGAATGGGAAGTTGAGGTAGAGGAAGAAGGACTCTATCAAATTGCATTAAAGAGAAAGCAAGATTTATTAAGAGGAATCTATGCATCACGTACCTTAACTGTTAATGGTGAAGTTCCTTTTAGAGAAATGGATGTTATCCGATTTAACTATAGCTTAGATTGGAGAACAGATATCCTAGGACGTTCAGAGGAAGAACCGTATTTATTCCACTTAAACGAAGGAACAAACACGATTCGACTCACGGTCACTTTAGGTGATGTGGCTCCATTACTAAGAACAATTGAGTCAAGTGTACTTGATCTTAATGAGATGTATCGTAAGATCTTGATGATTACATCGAATACACCTGACCCATTAAGAGATTATCAATTAGAAAGACGTATCCCAGACATGCTAGAAGTTTTTGAAAAACAAGCGGAAATCATTCGAAGTGTAGGTGATCACTTAGAATTAATTACTGGGGAACGTAGTGATAAAGTTGCCGTGTTGCACTCAACAGTTAGGCAACTAGAAAAAATGATTGCTAAACCAGAAACAATTGCCCGTCAACTTGATTCATTTAAAATGAACGTTGGTGGTCTTGGAACTTGGATTCAGACTGTACGAGAGCAACCATTAACGCTTGATTACTTAGTTATTTCATCACCAGAGGCTGAAATGCCTAGAGCAGCAGCAACTACTTTTGAAAAGGTTAGACACGAAATTGGTGCTTTCCTAGCATCATTCTCAGAAGACTACGATAATATCGGCAGCACGAGAGAGCATGGAACAATTAATGAAGAAGTTACCGTATGGATTACAACGGGTCGTGACCAAGCTCAAATTCTTAAAACGATGGTTGACGATATGTTCACACCATACTCCGGCATATCAGTAAATATTAGATTGGTTCAACCACAAGTGTTACTGCCAGCAACGCTAGCAAATGAAGGACCAGACGTTGCCTTAAACTTAGGTGAAGATGTTCCCGTAAACTATGCGATGCGTAGTGCAGCAGCTGACTTAACTGTATTTCCTGATTTTGAAGAGATTTCAGAAAGATTCCACGAAAGTGCGGTCTTACCTTTCGAATATAATGAGGGCGTTTATGCACTTCCTGAACAGCAAATGTTCCCCGTTATGTTCTATCGAGCTGATATTTTAGAAGAGTTAGAATTAACACCTCCTGAAACATGGGATGATGTATACAGTATGATTTCTGTTTTACAACGAAACAACTTAGAATTTTATTTGCCAATTGATGATCCAATGGCTCAGAATCAGACATTGCTAGCACCAAACCAAGCGTTTGGAATGCTTCTCTTCCAAAGAGATGGCAAGTTTTATGCAGATGACGAGAAATCAAGTGCATTAGACGATGAGATTGCAATTGAAGCATTTAACCAATGGACACAATTCTATACAAACTATAAATTCCCGTTAATGGCTGATTTCCCTAACCGTTTAAGAGTTGGTGAAATGCCAATCGGTATTGCTCCATATCCAACGTATAACATGTTAACAGTATTGGCTCCGGAAATTAGAGGGTTATGGGAGTTCACAACTGTTCCAGGAACACTAATGGAAAATGGAGAAATTGATCATACCGTTCCAAGTACAAGTATTGCATCCATGATGCTACAGAACTCAGAAAAGAAAGAAGCAGCATGGGAGTTCTTGAAATGGTGGACTGAAAAAGATACCCAACTTACATTCGGACGTGAAATGGAAAGTATTCTAGGAGAGGCTGCTCGTTATCCAACCGCTAACGTTGAAGCATTATCAGAGTTACCTTGGCCTGTAGAGGATTATCAAAACTTATCCGCACAGTGGGAATGGGTTAAAGGAATCCCGCAAGTACCGGGTGGTTACTTTACAGGACGTCACTTAGATAACGCCTTTAGACGCGTTGTTAATGCTAACGAAAATCCTCGTGAAGCTTTACAGGATTATGTACGCTATATTAATGATGAAATAAAAATGAAACGGAGAGAATTTAACTTACCATATTAGAATAGGAGGTGGGGGTAGATGCAAACAAAAAAGGTAAAAAACCCAGCCGCAGTTACGGGCTATCCAGATAAAGATGCAACGAGCAATAAACTCTCTAGTAGAGAAAAATGGCAAAGACTAAAGCGTGATATGAAGTCAGCAAAAAGTTATTACTTGTTGATGGCTCCATTTATGATTATATTCTTTTTATTCACCGTACTTCCTGTACTCGCTTCATTAGTACTTAGTTTTTTCTCATTTAACATGTTAGAGTTGCCTCAATTTATCGGTTGGGATAACTACTCTCGATTGTTTTTAAATGATGATGTTTTTATAACAGCTTTAAGAAATACATTATTGTTTGCAGTTATAACCGGCCCACTTAGCTATATTGCATCCTTTATGTTTGCTTGGATTATAAATGAATTATCACCAAAAGTAAGAGCAGTCATGACGGTCATCTTTTATGCCCCGTCAATTGCAGGAAATGTGTTCTTCATTTGGCTGATTATATTCTCAGGTGATGCTTACGGTTATTTAAACGGTTTTCTTATGCAATTAGGTATTATTCTCGAGCCTATTCAGTGGTTACGAGATGAACAATACGTGTTAGGAGTTGTTATTTTAGTTCAGCTTTGGTTAAGCTTAGGAACAAGTTTCCTAGCCTTTATCGCTGGATTCCAAACACTAGATAAGTCGCTAATAGAAGCGGGAGCAATAGATGGTATCAGAAACAGATGGCAAGAATTATGGTATATTACACTACCTTCTATGAAGCCCCAACTATTATTCGGTGCAGTTATGCAAATAACACAATCATTTGCAGTAGCGGATATTTCAATTGCTCTGGCAGGTTTTCCAAGTGTTAACTATGCCGCGCATACCGTTGTTACACACTTGATGGACTATGGTACGATTCGATTTGAAATGGGTTACGCATCAGCAATTGCGACAATTTTATTCTTATTAATGATTGGAACGAACATACTCGTTCAAAAACTACTAAGAAAGGTGGGGACATAAAATGCGCATATTCAAAAAACGACTTAATCGATCAATGCCAGTTACAATTCTATTGTTTCTATTTTTAGCATTAGTCGGTGTGTTTATGGCATTGCCGCTCGTATACGCAGTAAACAATGCGTTTAAACCACTTGATGAGCTATTTATTTTCCCGCCTAGATTCTTTGTTCGAAATCCGACTCTAGATAACTTTTACGATCTAGCGTCAGTTATGAGTGATTCATGGGTACCGATGTCAAGATATTTCTTTAACACCATTTTAATTACTGTCTTCGGTACAGGTGGACATATCATTTTAGCGTCAATGGCAGCTTATCCATTGGCAAAATATAAATTCCCTGGATCAAAAGGTATATTCCAGATTGTAGTTTTAGCATTAATGTTTTCACCACACGTAACAGCAATACCTAACTTCATGGTTATGTCAGGTCTTGGTTGGATTGACTCACACTTATCAATCATTATTCCGGCAATGGCATTTCCACTTGGATTATTTTTAATGAAACAATTTATGGAGCAAATTCCAGATCCAATGTTAGAAGCCGCTAAGATAGATGGAGCAAGTGAGTTCCGGATCTTCTGGCAAATTGTCATGCCTAACGTTAAACCGGCATGGTTAACATTACTTATCTTACAATTCCCAATCTTATGGGGAACGGATGGTGGAACATTCGTCTATAGTGAGGAATTAAAGACATTGAACTATGCGCTACAACAAATTACTAACGCAGGTATTGCACGTGCGGGTGTAGGTGCAGCCGTTGCATTAATTCTAATGACCGTTCCAATTGGAATGTTTATTCTATCGCAAAGTAATGTTATTGAAACGATGTCAAGTTCAGGTATGAAAGATTAGAAGGGGGTTGAATAGTTTTGAAAAGTGTAAAAAATAGATGTTTCACGATATCCCTTCTTGCTGTTCTAGTCATGAGCTTAATAGTTGATTTTGATGTCACGCAGGTAGAGGCTAGCGCGGACCAAACATCCTATAACTACTCGTACTGGGAGGAAGCCGTTCCAGCTCCTCCAGCTTATCTGCCTACGATGATCGTTGATGGTCAAGCATTAGGGATTGAGCCTTTTAATTCTCCACACGATATTTTTGTATCGGCTGATTATAAAGTGTATGTAGCTGATACAGGTAACAATCGCATTGTCATTTTAAATGATGTTTTCGAATATGAAGAAACAATTGAGACATTTTATGCGGATGGTACGATAGAAACCTTCTTAAACCCAGAAGGCGTGTTTGTAACAGATGATAATCATGTGTATATTGCAGATACAGGTAATCAGCGTGTCATCCATTTAGATGAAAACTTTGATTATGTTAAAACGATTGACGAACCTGAATCTGAAATGTTAACAGCAACCTTTAATTTTAGACCTAGAAAAGTTGCCGTTGATAACGCTGGTCGTACATTCATTATGTCTGAAGGTGTATTTGACGGCTTTATGGAGTTCTCAGTAGATGGACACTTTACAACATTTATCGGTGCAAACCGAGTACAGGTTGATCCAATCGAGTACCTATGGCGTAGATTCGCAACAAGAGAACAACGAAGTCAAATGGTTCTTTTTGTTCCAACCGAATTCACGGGCCTAGACATTGATGAAGATGGATTTCTTTATGCGACGACTGTTGATGATGCAGATGATGTCGTTAAGAAGATTAATGCAAGAGGGGACGATATTTTAAGAAGAGAAGGTTATTTTAATCCGATTGGTGATATCAATTACGATAATGATCAAGGACCTTCACGATTAATTGATATTACTGTTGCAGATAATGGTATTTACTCTGTATTAGATTCTAGACGTGGTCGCATTTTTACTTATAATAACGATGGCTTCCTAATGTATATCTTCGGAGGCTTAGGTAATAAAATGGGTGAGTTCCATACACCTATCGCAATTGAACGTTTCGATGATTTCTTTCTTGTACTAGATCGAAACCTTGGCGAAATAACCGTTTTTAATGCTACAGCCTATGGAAGTGCTTTAGATGAGGCAGTAAGAAGTTATGAACAAGGTGATGAAGAAAGAGCTCAAGCCCTGTTTGAGGAAGTTGTCAACATGAATGTTAACTTAGAATTTGCTTATACAGGTATTGGAAAAGCATTGTTACGTCAAGATAATTATGAAGAAGCGATGTATAATTTTGAACAAAGTATTGATCAACAAAACTATTCAAAAGCTTATCTATTGTATAGAAACCAAGTCATGCGTGAGAACTTCTCTCTGATGATGACGATCATTTTTGCTATAGTTGCTTTGTGGATAGGATTCTCAATTTACCGTAAAAAGACAAAAAGAAAGAGGGTGTATTAATTGGATAAAGATAACAAAATGAAAAATCCTTTGCATTTAATAGTACGCCCATTTCAAGGTTTTTGGGAACTAAAATATGAGTTGTATACAAAGCCAAATTTAATCATCTCTTTTATTATCTTGACAGCATTAATTATTACGAATATTTTAAGTAGCCAATATGCAGGTTTTGTTGTAAATGTATATAATCCAGATGAAATGAACAGTATTATGGAAATTGCATATGTAATTGTACCATTGCTGTTTTGGTGTATTGCAAACTGGTCTTTAACAACCTTAATGGATGGGGAAGGAAAATTTGTCGAAATATTTATTGCGACATGTTTTGCTCTAACACCATTAGTTATTATCAATTTCCCATGGATTTGGATTAGTAACTTTTTATCACACCAAGAGGCGATGTTCTATTATTTATCACAGAGTTTTGCGATTATCTGGTTTGTGTTTCTCATTTATGTAGGGACACTAACAGTACACCAGTATACACCCGCAAAAACAGTTGTAACGATTATTTTAATACTCGTTGCTATGGGCTTTCTCGCCTTCCTAAGCTTACTGTTCTTTAGCTTGATTCAACAAATTATCGCGTTTTTCACTACAATTTACCGAGAGATTGTCTTTAGGTACTAATGGGAGGAGAGTCAAAAATGAGCAAAGTCATAATTACACGACTACTCGCATTATTTCTTGTGACGATCCTGATTTCGGGTTGTACGGATGTTGATACAACGGAAGATCATAATGAAGAGGACTTGTCTGACATCGAAGTGACTCAGGAAGAACCTCTACGTGCAGCCTTTGTTGATGACCGGTTAGAAGGAATGATCGGTATTGCAGAGAATGATAATCTACAGCTTTTTGTAGATGAGGAAACGGCGAGTATTGCAGTAGTTAATAAAGTTAATGATAGCATTTGGTACAGTAACCCACCTGATCGAGAGGAAGACCCGATCGCTGCTGGTGTTAACAGTGATATATTATCATCCCAAGTGCAACTAAGTTTTTATAATAGTTTTGGCCAACGAAGTAATATGAACTCATACTCTGATGCGATTGCGTATGAGCAATTCAACATAGAGCCAATTGAGAATGGTTTAAAGGTTCAGTATCAGCTTGGTCGAAACGAAAGATCAGCATCTGATTTACCATTGATGCTAAGCCCAGAACGATTTGAAGAATTATCTAGTCGTCTAGATAGCACGGGTCAACGGGCACTCATCATTGCTTATCGTGAAAACAAAGATACTGGTATTTATGATCGTAATGATGGCGCATTAAGTGGAATGCAATTAGAACGTGCATTCCAAGCATTTGAAGATGCTGGATATACTGAAGAAGATTTAGAGCAAGACATGGCTGAGTTGAACTTTACACAAGAGAGCGATGATGATCGTACCTTTATTGCGACAATTGAGTATCGTTTAGACGAAGACAGTTTATTAGCTACGGTTCCAGTCGAAGAAATCTTCTATGAGCCAGAGTTTCCGGTAGATAGAATTTCTTTCTTGCGGTTCTTTGGTGCAGGCAATACGGAAGAAGAAGGTTCACTCTTTGTGCCAGATGGTTCAGGCGCTTTGATTCACTTTAATAATGGTCGTGTCAATGTCCCTTCATATCAACAAGCTGTATACGGACAAGATTTACCTTTACTTCAGAGAAGTGATGTTCGCACGGATGAGGTAGTTAGACTTCCTGTATTCGGGATTCTGAAAGAGGATAATGCGCTCTTAGGCATTATTGAAGAAGGTGCTGCTAGTGCGACAATAAGTGCGGATATTAGTGGACGCCTTAACAGTTATAACTTTGTTTACCCAACATTCACAGTTATTAATAAAGATGAAGTAACGCTTCAAGCAGAAGATCAAGAGCGTTCATTACCGAGATTCCAGGAAGAGAAAATGAAATCAGATTTCTCTGTACGTTATGTTTTCTTAACTGGAGAAGAAGCAAACTATAGTGGAATGGCGAATTACTATCAAGATTACTTAGTCGAGTCAGGTTTACTAAGACGAAATCGCGAAACGATAGACAGTGAAAACATTCCATTTTACACACAACTTATTGGAAGTATCAATAAACAACAACACTTTGCTGGTGTACCGTATCAAGCATTAGAGCCATTAACGACATTTGAAGAAGCGGAAGAAATTCTTGATCAATTAATGGCACACGATGTGGATAACATTCGCGTTAACTATATTGGTTGGTTTAATAGAGGTGTTAATCACCGCATGCCAAACAAAGTTAAGGTTGATCGTGCAATCGGTGGAGCAAGAGGTCTTAATGATTTTATTGAGTATGCTGAAGAAAACAATATAAGTGTTTTCCCTGAAACAGCATTATTACAAGTTCATAATAGTTCAGGTTTTAAACCAAGAAAAAAGGCATCACGTACGTTAACAAATATCCCGACAGCCATTTATCCAATTGATCGGGCATTAAGAGAAAGAGATCGTATGTCGACACCTAGCCATACATTATCACCACGTTATGTTGATGAAATAACGACTGATTTTCTTAAAGAGTTTGTTCCATTTGGTACAACTGGACTAACGCTTAGAGATTTAGCTGATGTTTTAAATAGTGACTTCCGAAGAAATGAACAAATCGACCGATTTGAATCGGAGGAAATATCTAGAAATGCAATTGAAAAAATGTATAATGAGGACCTTGAGTTAATGGCTCATGGTGGAAATCTATATGCGTTACAATATTTAACTGATGTTATTAATGTTCCTGTTTCTAATTCAGGCTTTAAGATCCAAGATGAAGCTATCCCTTTCTATCAGATGGTATTGCGTGGATATGTGGATTATGCAACGACACCATTTAACTTATCAACATATTTAAATGATCAAGATTATATCTTAAATGCTTTAGAATATGGTTCAAACATTAACTTCCAATGGATTTATCAATCAAATGACCTATTAAAAGGCACGAGATTCGATCATTTATATTCTGTAAATTATGAGCGTTGGCTTGACCAAGCTGCTGAAATTTACCACGAAGTAAATGATTTCCTCAAACATGTTCAAGGGGAAACGATTGAAGCGCATGAAATTCTTGAAGAAGGTGTTTACCGTACGACATATGAAAATGGTGCTTATGTTATTGTAAATTACGGTCTTGAGTCAGTTAATGTAGATGGTTATACGATTGAACCTCAAAGTTATATTACGGGTGGTGAATAAGGATGAAAGCCATAGATAAATTTAAAAGGTCAGTAAAATCATATGAAGGCCAAAAAGCACTTTGGGGTTTTATCTTTGTATTCCCTTGGTTGCTAGGATTTCTATTCTTTTTCCTAGCCCCATTGATAACTTCACTTCAATATAGTTTTAGTAAAGTAGATCCAACACCAGCAGGAATTCAAACAACATTTGTTGGATTTTCAAACTATATGAATGCGGTTCTCGTTAACCCCAACTTTAACAGACAGTTAATCGAATCAATAATGGATATTGTCATTGATGTTCCGCTTATTCTTATTTTTAGTTTATTTGTAGCTGTAATTTTGAACCAAAACTTCTTTGGGAGATCAGTTGCACGTTCAATATTCTTCCTACCGGTTATCTTAGCTTCGGGTGTTATCGTCGGCTTAGAGGCTGAAAGTTTAGTTCAAGAAATTAATCAACAAAATGCAGCAATGGGCGGCGTTTCAAACGCATTACGAGCATTTGAACTAGAAAGAATAATGATTGGAGCAGGGGTAAATGTCACTATTGTAGAATATCTGACAGGAGCCGTTGGTCGAATTTATGAGATTGTTAGTTTATCTGGTGTTCAGATTCTAATTTTCTTGGCTGGGATCCAGACCATTTCGCCATCTGTCTATGAGGCAGCGAAAATGGAAGGTGCAACAGGGTATGAGGCATTTTGGAAAATCACTTTACCAATGGTGAGTCCACTTATCCTAGTTAACTTAATCTATACTATTATTGACTCATTCTCGAGAAGTCCTGTCACAGATTTAATCATGTCAACAGGCTTTGATAACTTTAATTTCGGTTTAAGTTCAGCCATGGCATGGATTTACTTTATATCTATTATGTTGATTTTAGGAATTAGCTCGTATTTGATTTCGAAGAAGGTCTTCTATCAAGAGTAAGATTAAATCAATAGATAGAAACAGAGGTAGGTTAACTCTTAGTCCTCTAATAGCTTAATCTACCTTAAAAACAAATTGAGAATTAACCTAAATTCAATCAGAAAGGATGAGTCCATTGAAATTCGAAAAATTATCTAGGATCATTACAATAGATAAAATAAAACGATGGAGTTGGTCGATCGTTCGATTCGTATTAATGGCAGGATTATCATTCGTTATTCTTTATCCAATCTTACAAAAGGTATCAACTGCTTTTAAGCATCAACGAGACTTATACTCTCCAATCGTTATATGGATACCAGAAACATTCACTTTAGATAACTTTAGAAATGCAATGTCAATTATGAATTATGGTGACACATTACTAAATACATTTATATTGGCAGCAGTCACCACAATATTAACAACAGCATCATGTGCACTTGCAGGATATGCATTTGCAAGACTGCAATTTAAAGGAAGTAAAATATTGTTTTTCGGTGTGATTTTAACGATTCTCGTCCCACCAACTACAATTTTAATTCCGATGTACATGAACTTAAGAGATTTTGGTATGGCAGGAATTATTCCATTATTAACAGGGGATACTGTTAACCTATTGGATTCCTATTGGCCATTTATCTTGACATCAATAACAGCTAACTCATTGAAAGCCGGATTATATATCTTCATCTTTAATCAATTCTTTAGAGGTATTCCTAAAGCGATTGAGGAAGCAGCATATATTGATGGCGCTGGAGTTGGAAGAACGTTCTTTACGATCATGCTACCAAACGCTAAACCAGCAATTGTAACGGTTATGCTATTTTCATTTGTATGGCAATGGAATGATAGTTTCTATACAACAACATATTTAACATCTGCAAACGTGATGTCTACACAACTATCATCCTTACCGCACAACTTAGCTATATTCTTGGAGAGTGGTGGCGCAGGAAGCTCCGACCCATTCTACTTAAGTATGGTACAAGATACAGGTATTTTACTGGCTATGTTGCCACTGATTATCCTTTATCTCTTCGTTCAACGTCACTTCGTTGAGAGTGTTGAGAGAACAGGTATTGTTGGTTAATACAACCAGTGCTTAATTTATAGTATATAGAAAAGTAACACTTCCATCTTTGCCATTTGCAACATGACATTTCAAATGGCGAAGAGAAGTGTTCTTTTCTTTTAACACTTTTTATTTACATACCAAGTAGATAGCTATGGTAAAATAGAGGTTGAAGGAATAAGAGCCGAACATCTTATTTGACTCTATTTATAGTTTAAATAGCATTCACTATACATAAGGAGGCGCGTGCCTTGAAAATTATAAAAAGCTATCGATATATTTTGTATCTACTTGTTGCAATTAGTTTTCTTTTTGTTGCGTGTCAAAATAACGAACCTACGGCTGACGAATATTCAGATACATATGACAATATCTATCTTCATCCTGGTCTACAGAGATATGATGAAGAAGTAGATGTTTCATTCGTTGGTGAAACGAGCGATAATTTACGAGAGCTAGAAAAGCAATTTGAAAATGAAACATTGAGAGATAATCGTTGGACTCGACTCTATCACGACATATTAGGAATAAATATTAATTATGATTGGATCGCAGAAAGCGCATTTTATCATCAGCGTTTAGCCAACGACCTAGCATCAGGTCGCTTACCGGACATCATTAGAGTTGACGCATTACAGATGAGACAGCTTGCCAATGCAGGTCTAATTCAAGAGCTATCCGGGGTCTATAATACGTATGCCACGCCATTTACTAAAGAAGTACTTAGCCAAGAAATGATTGATCCGATTGAAGCGGCGATGATTGATCAAAAATTGATGGGTATACCTGATGTAGATTCATCTCTAGACGCCATGCAATATCTTTGGATTAGACAAGACTGGTTAGATAATTTAAACATAGAGCCCCCTGAAACAATGGCAGATGTTTTAGCCATATCAGAAGCATTCACACATAACGATCCAGATCAAAATGGGGAAAACGATACATTTGGGTTAGCGGTGAGTGACTACTGGTGGAATAACGTGACAGGACTCGTTGGTTTTATGGCTGGGTTTGAAGCTTATCCGAATATTTGGTTGAAAGATGATGATGGAACGTTAGTTTATGGTGGTATTCAACCAGAGGTCAAAGAAGCATTGTCTGTTCTGCGTGAAATGTATATAGATGGACAGATCGATCCTGAATTTATGTTTAAAGATGGTGAAAAAGTTAAAGAACAAATTATTAACAATGAAATAGGTATGCTTTATGGTGAGCAGTGGGCATCATTCTTTGTTCAAGAGAGTTTGAAAAATGATCCCGATGCAGATTGGCAAGCGTATCCGATCATGTCTGCGACAGATCAACCACCCAAAATGCCAATTACGCACAAGGTATCTCACTTTTGGGTCGTACGAGCCGATTATGAGCATCCTGAAGTTATTATTAAGCTAATTAATTTACACCTTGAGAAAAATTGGGGTCAATCAGCGGAATATGATAGCTATTATAGTACACCCCATCCAGTTTGGCAGTTATCACCTGTTCGCCCATTTCCAACACTAAAAAACTTAGAAGCTTTCCGAGCAATTGAGCAAGCTAAACAGAACCATCAGTATGCTAATCTTGAAGGAGAAGCAAAAAGAATTTTTGAGTTAATAACATTGTATGATGAAGAAGGCAATGAAGCCGGTTGGGGCTGGAAAAAAACATATGGCTCAGACGGTGCTTATTCTATTTTAGAATCGTTTATTGAAAATGATCAAATATTATATGATGAATTAGTTTGGCCACGAACAGAAACGATGGTTGAATTAAATAACATCTTAAGCAATCGCAAACTAAATATGTATCAAAACATTATTTTAGGCGAACCGCTGAGTACATTCGAGCAATTTGTTGAAGAGTGGTACGATCTCGGTGGCCGTGAAATTACAAATGAAATTAATGAATTATACCTAGAGCATCAAGATAATTAAGAAAATGATAGAGCATAAGAGAAAAGAATGGGGGAATGCAACATGAAGGGTGTATCACACCAGACATTTAGAAAACGACTGTTTTCACGGTTACTTATTATGTATCATATTGTCATTCTTCCTATAATTATTTTAGGTTTATATCTGTATATTTGGAGCTACAATAATGCAAGTGACGAACTCTCTCGCCATACTGAAAACCAACTAAATATGTACTTGGAGGGTTTAAATCGAGAGATCGCGTGGATGGAAAGCCAACAATATAATTTATTGCAGGACAATGAACTTCAATCGGTAGCAATAACCTGGGATGTAATGAGTAATGTGGATAGAAAAGAAAGCATGCACTATTTAGTAAATCGTCTACGAGCAATCCAAGGCACGAGTGCTTATATTGAGAATATATCGATTCACATTCGTTCAATCGGTAAAACAATCTCATCAATTTATAGTGTACAAGACTTTGAGGATGCGTACTATGCATCGATTTATTCTGGATTTACCAATCCATCTTATTTTATTAATATACTGAATGAATCACTGACATTAACTGTTGGAAATATGAGTCAAGATATTGATGGCGTACCCTTCTATCTCGTTGAAATTGAATTAGATAAATCAAAACTACAACAATCATTAGATTCAATTAACTTATATGAAAACAATGGCTTATTTCTAATCGGCAGTAATCAGGAACTCTTGTGGAAGTCTTCTGATGCGTCCACTGATATATTATTTGAGTATTTAGATCAAGTGCCATTTGAAGAAGATACACAAGTCTTAAAGATTAATGATGATCATTATCAATTTAATCAAGCTAGCCTTAATGAACGCAATTTGACCGTGATTAGTTATATTCCTGAGGATGTCGTAAAACGTCCCTTAGGTATATTTAAACATTGGGTATGGATCTTTGGTGTTTTTGTAGTCATTGCCATTGTGGGTTATGCATATTACACATATAGGCTTGTCCATCAACCACTACTAACTTTAGTTAATGCATTTAGAAAAGTTGAAAAAGGTAATTTAGATCAGCAAATTGAACAAGATAGCAGCGGTGAATTCGGATATATTTATGATCGATTTAATAAAATGATTACTCGCCTGCAAAATTTAATTGATCGTAACTATAAACAAACACTAATGGTTCAGAAAGCAGAATTAAAGCAATTACAATCACAAATAAACCCACACTTTTTATATAACAGCTTTTTCATATTAAATTCACTTGCTCAAACGGAGGATATTGAGCGGATAGAACAATTCACGCTCATGCTTGGTGAATACTTTAAATTTATAACCCGCAATGAAGAAAATACAGTTGATTTGAAGAGCGAAGTAAAACATGCTCGAATGTATACGGAAATTCAAAATATGCGCTTTTCAAGGCGAATTAAAGTAGACTTCGGTGAGTTACCTCAAGAGTTAGAAAAAATTAAAGTGCCAAAGCTAATTATTCAACCGATTATAGAAAATGCCTATAAGTATAGTTTAGAGAATAAAGCAGAAGCTGGATTATTAAGGGTTAGCTTTTTGAAAATGAACAGCGAGGTTCATATAATTGTTGAAGATAATGGCGGATTAATTAATGAACTAGAAATAGACAGTCTAAACGAACGATTAAGAGATACAGAGACTAAACAAGAGCTAACGGGCTTAGTGAATATTCACCGGCGGATTGTATTAACTTATGGTGAGGGAAGTGGCATTTACTTGTCAAAAAGCGAACTAGATGGTTTGAAAGTAGACGTTCGACTCGTAATTAAGGAGGACTAACAATGCACCGTTTATTAATAGTTGATGATGAGGAACTAATTACAGATGGTCTTTATGATGTCTTTTCTCGGTTAATGCCAGACCATCTCGATGTGTATAAAGCCTATTCAGGTAAAGAAGCACTGGAATGGATGACTCGTACGCGGATTGATATTATTTTAACGGATATTTCCATGCCTGGTTTAACCGGTTTGGAGCTTATTGAGGAGGTTCAAGCGCTTTGGCCTCATTGCAAAGTTGTTTTTCTTACGGGTTATGACAATTTCGAATATGTCTATCAGGCAATTCAAATGAACGATGTTAAATATCTATTGAAAACCGAGGGTTATGATAAAGTGATTGAAACAGTAAAAGAGATTGTGGAACAATTAGAGAATGTGCCACTTGAAGAAAAAGCGATACAATTAACTGAAGAAGAAAAGTATGCTTATGAACTTATGGCACAAAGTGACTTTATGCGTCACGTGTTACAAAAGAGCAAATCTGTCTGTAGTGATTTAACAAGTCTCTCTCAAGAGTTTACGCATTTAAGTATCCCGCTTGATTCGAATCAAGATGTTTATTTAGTTTTAGGGAACTTAGCCTATCCAAAAAACACTTCGTATACGGAACGCAGTCAGATTTTATATTATGTTCGAACAAAATGGGAACGTCATTTTTCTAAACAGATTAAAAGTGTCAGTATCATTGATCGTTATGGTGGGTTAGTCTGGTTTATTCAGACAATCGACGGCAAGCAACCAACAGCTGAGCACTTACTCGATTTTTTAGAAGGCGCATTAGAAATGATTCAAGAAGAGTGTTTAAAGCTTTATAATTTAACGATTCAATTTACGATCAGTAATGGGTTAACGAATTGGCAAGCTGTATCGAACAAATATGTTTTGTTACGTCAATTACAACAACTTAAGCTTGATACGAGCTATCCTAGTATTATAAAGGAAAATAACAGTGACACAGAGCATACCATTGGTGGATTAAATACTACACCAAAAATGGATATCTTAACGGCACATCTATCCTCTAATCGAAAAGAAGAATTCTTTGCTGAATTTGAAGATTTAACAGATTCACTGGATAAAGCAAGTTATCACCAAGTAACAGAAGTATATTATTCTGTTGCACTCGTTTTATATGTTGATATCAGTCAAAATGATTTGCAAAGTCGAATTACTGAGTTTGATAAGTTATTGAAAATTGATCGCCACGAGTCATTCAAAAGCAGCTTATCTTATTTAGAACAAGTTGCTAACCAGTTATTTGATTTGAAGAAAACAGACGATCAAGACCGTGCATCAAAGGTGATTGACCGTGTCAGTCATTATATTGAACATCATTTGCATGAGGACTTATCACTTGTCCGGCTAGCAGAAATTCACTATTTCAATCCATCCTACCTTTCGCATTTATTTAAGCAAGAAAAAGGGATAAATTTATCAGAGTACATCGATCGTTATCGCATCAGACAAGCAAAAAAATATTTAAAAGATCCTGATTTGAAAATTCGCGAAGTAAGTGAGATGGTTGGCTATCACTCGGCACACTCTTTCACAAGATTTTTCAAAAAAATGACGGGTCAAACCCCGAAGGAGTACCGAGAGAGTCTTAGCAATAAATAAAGGTTCTACGTCAAATCACGTTGGTGAAGAGTTTTAGCCGACAATTAATGTAAATTCATTTCACGATATAAAGAGCTGTTAAGCAACTTTATATCGTGATTTTTTAATGAGATTTGTTTCTATTGGTTTGAATTTGAAGTGAATCATAATTCGCTTCTTGTAATTATAAAAATTGCGATAACCATAAGCGACTTTACTGAGAACCTTTATCTTATTGTTGATACCTTCGATTCGACCATTATTATACGGGTAAATAAAGCTATTCTTAATATACGGTAGATGCTTTCTTAATGTCTTCAAGCTTGTTCTCATATAACTAGAAATTAACGGAGAGCTTCGCTCTTCTAGAATTACTTTTAAAGTCTCAAATTGCCTCATATTGATTGCTTTCAATAAACGCTGATAAAGTTGATAGTTAGCTTTTAGTTCTGGATCATACGCTAACATTTCCTCTACTATGCTTTTTTCTAAACGTTGTCCAAACAAGGGATAATACGTGTACTCTGTAGTTTTTAATTTTAATTCGTTCTTTTGTAACAATCTCCAGTACTTTTTAAGACGTCGATATTTTTTCATGTCTTCATTATTTACTCTTTTCAGTCTGTTCATAACCTTAATACGAGTTTTGGTCATCGCACGATTAATTAATTGAACCAAGTGAAAGCGATCAATAATAATTGATGCTCTTGGGAAAATCTCTTTAATTACATTAACGTAACCGGCATTCATGTCAATGGTAATTGTTTTGACGTGTCTTCGATCATTGAGACTGTAATTGCTGATAAAATGATTTTTAATAATACGAGAAGTACGGGCGCCGAGAATATCAAGAATATCACCTGTTTCAGCATTAATATATTCAAAGGCCATCAGGCCTTTTGCATATTTAAATTCATCGAATGATAAATTTTCTGGTAGAGCTTGATGATGGGATTTAGTAGATTGAGCTACTTTATTTATTTCACGCTGAACGGTGTGCCAAGATACTGAACAATCATTAGAAAGTGACTTAACAGATCGTGCTTCAGTACTTTTAATAACTATCATCGCTTTTGATTGATTTGAAATATGACAGTTCTTTTCTATTATTGATGTCTTGGCAGTTAAGCTACATTGACAAGCTTTACAGAAAAAACGTTGCTTTTTTAATTTTAAAAAGCTTCGTGCGATTCCAATCATCGGTAAGGTAATTCTAGACTCTTGTTTCCCATTCTTAAAGATGATATAGTTTTCATTTTTAATGCCACATTTGGTACAGTGTGTGGGTTCGTAAGTTAATTCACCAGAAATATACTTACACGGCTTACCCTTATATTCTCCATATGTGACACAACCGGGTAAAAAAGTTATATTTTCATCTTGAATATCAATTAGGTTTCTTATATCATTGCAAGTAGACAAGTGAGTTCCCTCCTAGGATTATGGTTTTAGTCGACTTCTATTCTAAAGGGAAACTCACTTGTTTTCTATATCCAACTATATTTTATTTCAATTTTAGTAATATGATCTGAAAATATGACGATGTGATGATTAGCAGTTAGCCGAACCGTAGACTCCTATGGGAACAGCACGAGTCCGAAGATCCGCTAAGAAAAGCTCTGTGAGCTTTTCTTAGCTAGCTGAGGCCGTGCCCATGGACGCGAAGGTTCGGCTAACTGCGGCTTTATAACGCAAGTTATAAATTAGATAAAGTCATAATCACATTAAGATAAAAACATAGCGTTAGTGAGTTATATTTTTTCTCACCAACGCTATATATTGTACAACCTAAATAAATAGGCCATAATCTAACTCAAACAGATCAGCTACCTGTTTGGGTTATTTTTTATGAAAAATTCACATGTCATTTAAGTATGACAAGGTGAATCCTAGCTTAAGCCAAGAAATGACGGGTTTAATTGTAGATTTTGTTCACTTAAAATAAACGTATGACCTAGATTATTCATAGCCCAATCATAAAACCTGAATAAACCGCATCAAATCAATTAAAAATAACCAATCAATCTTTCACTAATTAAGTGAAAAGGAGCCCGATCTTTGATATTGTATAAGTGACGAAACAAACACAAATCAAGGAGGGCTCCATAATGAAAAGTGTAATCGAAAAGTCACTTCATTTCAACAAAATGATCAAAGTTAATTTTGACG
>NZ_BAABDL010000037.1:0-12874 GCF_039539605.1 Amphibacillus indicireducens
TAACTGGCATTCACTTTTGGCAATTTAATGGGCAAATCACCTATAAAAAATCAAGTTATGAATAATGCAGGAATGAAATGAATCAAGCTTATCTTAATGTATCTAAAAGTTTACAAAATATTGTCGAAAACTTAGATAAAATGGTTGGTTCAAGTCATGATATTCAGCATTCAATTGAAGAAGTTGCTTCCCTCTCAGAAGAATCAGCAGCGGGTATCGAAGAATCAGCGGCTTCATCAGAGGAATCGGTTCAATCAATTGAAAAAGTATCTGATGCTGCGATCGAATTAAAACAATTAGCTGAGACGCTTGACCAAAGAGTCAATCATTTCACACTATAAATAAAGCGCTCTCAATTGAGAAAAGCCTCGCGTTTAGTTATAATGTTAACAAATAATTCGAGGTGATGTGTGTGGAGAGGGCAGAACGTTTTATTGTTGCATTTAATAAAATTGAGAAGTATTTTAATCAGCAGTTAAATGATACGAGTTATGTGCCATTTTTCCGGGCGGTCCTACGCTTGCGGAAGAAAGATGCGATTGTGAATCGTTACCACAATGATTTACTTGAGTATTCTGAGTTGCGGAATGCGATCGTTCATGAGCGAACGGAGGTTAACTACACAATTGCAGATCCACATATCGAGATTGTAGAAGCGATTGAGAAAATTGCAGCTGAGATGACTGCACCGAAGTTAGTGATCCCGACTTTTGCGAAAACGTTAAAAGTTGTGCAAGCAGATTTGACTGTGAAAACAATTTTAAATGTCATTCGTGAGACAAGGTTTACTCAATTTCCTGTTTATCGGAGTAAGCAATTTGTTGGTCTTTTAACGGATAAAACAGTTTTGCATTGGATTGCACATCATATGAACGGTGATTTTGCTGAGTTGTTGAAAACACCGATTATGAAACTCATTGATGATAATGGTGCTGAGCCAAATTATCGCTTTATTCCACGGTCAATGGATATATATCAAGCGGAGGAGCTATTGTTAGATATGTTTAAAAAGCACGAAGGTATCGCTGCGCTTTTAATTACCGAAGATGGCAAGCCGAATCAAAAGTTGCTAGGTATGGTAACCCCGAGTGACTTAATTCGCGTTCCATAATGCGTCTACTTGTAAGTGCCGATTAATCGTTCCCCCTCTGCTGAAAAATTAGCTCAAGGGGGTATGAATAGGCGCTAATCGTTCCCTCTCTGCTGAAAAATTAGCTCAAGAGGGTATGAATAGGTGCTAATCGTTCCCTCTCGGTTGAAAAATTAACACAAGAGGGCACGAATAGGTTCTAATCGTTCTTTTCTGCCAAAGAATCTGGAAGCAAGCGCGCCCAGCAATTAATCAACAGATTTTAGAAAAAAGGGTCAGAATACTACAATAAAACTCCGGTGTGGGATGTTAGCTAAGATCTCGTACCGGAGTTTTTTATTTAAAAAATTATTTAATTTTAATTGTTGCTGTCACGATTGTTAGGTCTGGGTTTAAATCTTTTTCTTCAGTTAACGCAAGGACAGGGTAACCGTCGATATCAAAGTGGACACGGCGAATCCCAGAACTACGTGGTTCATTTAGGCCGGGGCGGGCATGGTACGTATTCCAAACGTCACCATTGTCGTCAGTCACGTATGCGTTGTGACCGGGGCCATATTCGCCATCAACATCGTTTAACGTCAATAATGGATAGTTTGTTTTAACCCAGCTTGCTGGATCTAATAAATCTGCATCAACATCTGCTGTTAAGAGGCCAACAACATATGTGCTGTCAACTGCTGCACCTGATATTGTTAGGAAAATTTTCCCGTCGTGAATGAGTGGGTATGGGCCTTCAACAACAGGTGTATGGTTATTATCCCAACCATAATCTGGTTTGGCGATCGTAATTACATCTGAGATCAGCTTCCATGGTTCATCTGGGTTAATTTCGGCAAAACAAATCCACGCACCTAAATCATGAGGCTGAAGTGGACGTTGTGACCATGAAGCAAAGTAACGCCCTTTGTTAGGAATAACTGTCATATCGAGTGTAATGCCTTTTCCAGCTTCAACTAATGGTGTGCCGTCCATTTTGATAACCATTTTTGGTTTTTCCCAATCCTCTCTGATCAGTGGATTTCCGCCTTCTTTAAGTGCCATTACTTGACATGCTTGCTCTACGAATCCATTAGATGAGCCGGCATGGAAAATATAGAATCGATCATTGACGATATGGAACTCTGGTGCCCATAGTAAGCTCTTAAACTCTGGGTATTGTTGTGTATCTAAAATTCGAATTTCTTGAGCAGTTACAAGCTCAGGAATCGAATTTGCTTCTCTAATGTACAAGCTGTTATTTCCATCAGCATCATTTGTCGCGATGAAATAATATTTACCGTTCCACTTGCCAATACATGGGTCTGCGCGATCCCAAGCGATTGGGAATGGATAATGGTCTTGATGTACTTTACCTTTTACCTCATACTCACCAGGTTGATCAAAATCAACCTGATCCGCGAACCAGTCAATTTTCTTTGTTGCAGTTGTGCCGTCGCTATAAACAGCTGTTGCCTTCACTGCATTTAATTGTTCTAGTGACGAGACTTCAATCGATTCAGGTAAGTTAATTTCGATATTGACTGGCGTCGTTAATTTTTTCACGAGATAATCGCCTAGTTCGTCCGAGATTTCAATTGTATTACGTGGAATAACACCTTCAATCTCTGTTGTAAACTCTGTAAAATCTTCAAGGGGTAATTGGTCAATCGCTTTTTTATTTGTTAAATCAACTTCTGAGGTGAAATCTGCTACCGTTACTTGATAGCATGAGCCATCAGTTTCTTGCCAGTTGATCACATATTGATCAATTGAGGCATCATAATTTGCAGTTAGATCAACAATTGTTTGATCAGATAGTTTCAACAGCGGTAGCTCGGTATATTGTAATAAGTTCTTAGATTCAAATACTAAAATACTCCCCTTGCTAATCTCATCTGAGCTTCCGTCTGGGTTAACGCGAACCGCAACAACAACGAATTGGTCATCTTTTGTGTTCAATAACCATGAGTTTACCAGCTGCTTCGGGTGGAGGACTTCGTTTTCTGCTTCGTACGCCTTTGCGAATAGAATTCCAAAGTTCTGATTTAAAGCTTCAAAAGGCTTATTCTCTTTCTGAATAGCTAAATGCATACTCTTTGCGAGCTTCTCACTATAGAGATCAGTATGTTTTTCTTCTCGTTGATAATTAAGTAGTTTATACATGTCGATTCCTTCTTTCCTTGTGTATTTTTGGAATTTATTTTATAATAGGATTGATTTTTCCTATTATTTTACGTTAATGAGGTGAAGTATGAATCAGATTCGCTACATCGGCTATGACATAAAACATGATAGTAAGTTTATTTTTGATTTACCGAATGGGCACGATTGCTGGTTGTTTTTGTTGACTCATACGCCAGCTAACTTTTTCGTTAACGGACGGTTAGAGGAGTATCCAGCTTATTCAGCTGTTCTGTTTCCACCAAACAAAAAAATCTACTATTCTGCAAGTCAATCGGTTTATGAAAATGATTGGATTCGCTTTGATTCAGCGGAACCATTTGTTGAAGCATTCCCAATTCAAGGTCATCCATTTTCACCGAAAGCCCCAGAATATTGCCGTCAGATTATCAAGTTATTGGCATGGGAACATGCGGAATTAAATGAAGAATCAGATCAAATTACACACCATCTGCTATCGGTTTTGTTTAAAAAATTACTTGACCAGGATGAAGAAAATATTAAGATCCAGCACCAACTTGTTCAGCTCCGGAAGGAAATATATCATTCACCCGAAAAAGAGTGGTCAGTCAAGTTAATGGCAGAAAAACTGCACATTAGTCAGAGTTATCTTCAAGCGATTTATCGAGAAAAATTTAATATCTCCTGTATGAATGATGTGATCAGTCGTCGAATTAACTACGCTCAAGATCAATTGTTAAATTCAAACTTATCGGTTAATGAAGTAGCAATAATGGCGGGCTATCAAAATATTGAACACTTTCATCGCCAATTTAAAAAAATAACAAATCAAACACCATTACAATATCGGCAATCCACGTCGATTAAAACATAAGTCATTTTGATTTGCTAACGAACGGCAACCTACATATTTATACTACTTGATTTTAGCGAGAATTAAATTGATATATGGTCTTGATTAATTGACTTATTCTATTATATTGCCCAAGTAAAAAAGGCTATTGAGTTAATTTCGTTAGCCTTTTCGATTCAATCAATCATTGATTTCTGATTCGACACCTTGAACGATGCGGTTAATTTTTTCATTAAATGGTGCGATTGGGACAATTCGTGCTTCACGCAAGTATTCTTTCCGCTCAAAAAACAAAATTAACACAGGAACTGTGAAAATACTAAAACGTCCTGCAACTTCTGGGATGACTTCAGTGTTAATATATGCTGTTTTAACGGATGGATAGGTTTCCATCACTGTTTTAATCTGTGGTAACAAACTTACACAGACACTACAATTTGGTCTTGATAGAAAGAGAAAAGCCAGTTGATTTGATGTTATAAATGAATCAATTTCGTCCATCGATGTTAATTCTTGAAATGGTTTCACTCGAGACCCTCCTTAGATATAGCTACTCACTCAGACAATATCATAGCGAATAAAAAAATCAAACCATTATGATTAGCTCTAAGTGAGAGGATCACACTCGCAGCTGAGAGATGTTTCGCTTTCCTACGGGCAAGGCTTGAGCTAACTTAGCCAAGCATAGACCGCTTGTCAAAGTGGATCTCAAGCTCTTGCTTTTCCCGTGGGAGTCTACACATCTCTCATCTGCTAAATTGTATCTTTCCTGCGTTAAATTATAAAAAAATTTTATTCTGTAGGAAAGCAGACATTAGTGTGGGGGAAATATGAAGACACCATCGGGAAAGTGTGAGCCGAAGATCTACTTTGGGGAATGTTAGACTAAGATCGCACGACGTGTGGCCACGTCTAACTGACCCACGTTCTGTTCGCCCGAGGCACGCCTGGTAAGCGAAATATTTTCCCGAAGCGGTTGTATTGATCGATCAATATCCGTTATCTCAAACCACAATGATAAGACTTGACTCAGAAAAGAAAAGTTTATGCAATGCTACTGACTTAGTATACGTCATTTTTTTCAGTTTAATTTAAGAAAAATGGCTAATAATAATGGAATCAGTACAAAAAATAATGTAGTAAGAGTGTCAAAGGACTCATTTATTGTAGTCCAACTGTCAACAAGACTGCCACTTCATCAATTAGAAGGAAGCTAAGACTTATAAGTTGGAGTGAAGAACCCAGGGTGGTAGAAGTTTCACTTCATGCGAGTTTCCCAATAAAAGTGGTTCCTTTTAGCTTAGCTAATATACTGGACCTTGCTTCGAATCAAACGAATTTAACTAGACTTTTGAACTTGACCAATACTAATTATTATATTATAATTAGTATAAAGTAATATTGAAACTAATTTGAATGAGGTGATTAAGCCTTTGCAAATTTAAGATGTTTATTTTACTTGGAAAAGGGAAGACGAACTATTGAGATGAAAAACTAAATCTATGGAGGTTATTAAAAATGGCAGATAACAAAGCATTAAAAGCTCATTTAAACGTTGCAGTTGCAACTCAAGGTGTGTTATTTACAAAATTACATCAATATCACTGGTATGTAAAAGGAAAACACTTCTTTACACTACACGAAACTTTTGAAGAATATTATGATCAAATTAATGAATACTTCGATGAGTTTGCAGAGCGCTTATTAACGATTGAAGGGAAGCCGTACTCAACATTACAAGAATTTATCGATCATTCGATTATTAAAGAAAAACCGTACACTGAGGAAATGAGTCAGTCGGAGATGGTTCAAAGTGTTTTAAATGATTTTGAAAAAATTGTCGACCATGCAACAGAAGGGATCGAATTAGCAGGGGATGCTGGCGATCCAGTGTCAGAAGATTTATATATCGGTTATAAAACAGATTTAGAAAAACATATGTGGATGCTTAAAGCGTATTTAGATAAATAATATAAACCAAACCCAGGAGATGATCCTGGGTTTGATTATGTTTACAATGCGATTTCTACTGTTGCTTTTCCGTCGAGTTGTGTTTGGTTGTTGTAGACACTTAGGTCGACTGAAGTAGTTGTTTCGTTTATAATTGTTACTTTTTCTTGATCAACTTGAACTAACAAACGAGCACCGCGGAAAACAACCTTGAATGAAAATGATTGCCATTCACCAGGGATAAATGGATTCAAGTACAGTCGATTATCCTTGATTTTCATGCCACCAAAACCTTGCACGACTGACATCCACGTACCAGCCATACTTGTCGTGTGGCAACCGTCCTCAGTATCGTTATTATAATTATCTAAATCAAGTCGAGCTGTACGTAAATACATTTCATAGGCTTTGTCTTTGTAACCTAATTGACAAGCTAAAATTGAATGAACGCATGGTGATAACGATGATTCATGTACAGTCATTGGCTCATAGAAATCAAAGTTTCGTTTAATTGTATCAAGATCAAATTCATGATTTAAGAAATATAGTCCTTGTAAAACGTCTGCTTGCTTGATGAAACAAGAACGTAAAATTCGATCCCAAGACCAGTTCTGATTTAAAGGTAGATGTTTTTTGTCTAATTCAGCAACAGGTATCAACTCTTTATTTAAGAAATTGTCTTGTTGTAGAAACACATTTCGTTCATCATCGATAGGGTAATACATTTTCTTAATGATGTCTTTCCACTGGTTAACCTCTTCATCTTTAAGCTCAAGCTTATCAATCCATTTTTGATATAAAACAGAGTCTGATTTTTTCAAGTAATCAAGAACTTCAATTGTGTATTCTAATGTCCAACTAGCGATTCGGTTAGTATACCAATTGTTATCAATGTTATTGTCGTACTCATTTGGTCCTGTAACACCTAGAATCATATAGACATCTTTAGCAGGAACGTAGTTAACGCGCTCTTCCCAGAAGCGAGAAATTTCCGCTAACACTTCAATTCCATATTCGCCAAGGTACGATTTGTCGCCAGTATAATTGACATAGTTATAGATCGCGTACGCAATCGCCCCATTACGGTGAATTTCTTCAAAAGTAATTTCCCACTCATTATGACATTCCTCACCGTTCATCGTTACCATCGGATAGAGGGCACCTTTTTCAAAACCTAATTTACGGGCGTTCTCCTTTGCTTTTTCTAAATGGTTATGACGATAAACAAGTAAGTTTCGAGCAATCTTCTGATCTGCTGTTGCAAGGTAGAATGGTAAACAGTAAGCTTCAGTATCCCAGTAGGTACTTCCACCATATTTTTCACCAGTAAATCCTTTTGGACCAATATTGAGTCGCTCATCTTCACCAGTATAAGTCTGATTCAGTTGAAAAATATTGAAACGAATCCCTTGCTGGGCAGCGACATCGCCTTCAATCACAATATCACTATCAAGCCATTTATTTGCCCATCCTTTAGCTTGCTCTTGTTTTAATTGATCAAAACCTTTAGAGACCGCCAGATCTAAAACTGTCGAACTTACGGTTTCTAACTGATCTGTATCATAATCTCTATTCGTTACATTTGCGGCATACTTGTAAATCGTGATTGATTCACCTTCTGTAAGTGGTACATCATAAACTAAGCTAGCATACTTAATTGCTTCCTTTGCTGTTCCAGTAAGTTCAAGTTTAGTTCCGTTTGAGAAAATTTGTGTTTCAACGGTTGAACAGAAATGGAAGTCAAGTTTTTTTGTTTTTAATGTGACTGACATCCGGTTATCTTTGATCCAAGTGTTGACAGGATCCCAGAATTTCTCGTCGTAGTTCGCATCTTCGTTCTTAATATCACCATCTAAATAGGATGTCGTAGTTAACGTTCCGTTGAAATTTAATGGTGTAATTTCATATTTAAGTGCGCCAACTTCTTTGTCAACAATACTAACAAAACGTGTCGCTTGAACTTTCAGTTGTTTACCATCTTGAAGTTCAGCTTTGAAAGTACGTTGTAAATAGCCTTCTTTCATATTCAATTCCCGAACAAACTCGGAGACTTTAGTTTGGTAGAGGTCAAGTTCTTCACCATCAATCACAATCTTCAAGCCAATCCAATTTGTTGAATTGAGTACTTTTGCAAAGTATTCTGGGTAACCGTTTTTCCACCAACCGACTCGAGTTTTATCAGGATAGTAAACTCCTGCCATATAACTCCCTTGAAGCGAGGCACCTGTATATGTTTCCTCAAAGTTGGCTCGCTGCCCCATGTGGCCATTGCCTATGCTGAAGACACTTTCAGAAACTTCATGATTATTTGGGTCAAATCCTTCCTCGATGATCGACCATTCATGTTCTATTAAATACTTTTTCATTTCAAACCTCCTGTGAATTTTCAAAATATGGGCAACCGTTTGCATTGGAATTTAAAAAAATAAGTCTTTTATACGAGATAAAGACGTGTCTTCCATTGATTCAATATAATCATCCGCACCGGTTAAAATCCTTTGGTCGCCAACTGCAACGACTTTCATTCCTGCACGCTTACCAGCTTCAATCCCTGATTGAGCGTCTTCAAAAACAACACAATTTTCTTTAGCAACGTTAAGTGCATCGGCACCGAGTAAAAATACCTCTGGATCTGGTTTAGCATTCACAATTGAATTTCCATCAATAATTGCATCGAACGCATGATATAATCCGATTTTTTCAAGAATTAAAGGTGCATTTTTACTTGCTGAGCCAAGTGCGAACGGAATATTATTTGTTTTAAGTTCAGCTAAAAAGACTGATACCCCAGGTAATATTTCGCTTTCATCCATATGTGAAATGGATTCAACATATCGGCGATTTTTTCTAGTTGCTAATTCTACTTTCTCTGCCTCACTTACCTTGACTTGGCCAATGTCTAGTAGAATATTCAATGAGTCCATTCGACTGACACCTTTGAGACGTTCATTATCTTCAACTGTAAAATTAAAACCTAGTTCTTCAGCTAGTTGCTTCCAAGCAAGGTAATGATGTTTAGCTGTATCGACAATGACTCCATCCAAGTCAAAGAGAACGGCAATCCTTTCTTTCATATAGTAATCAACCCCCTTCACAAAGTTTTCTGTCTTTATTTTAACCTAGCTTGAACAAAAAAGAAAGCGTTTTAGTGAAATTTGTTTAGATATTAAGATTAAGATAAACTGTTTAAATTGGATTGGAGAGAGAATGGGTGGAAGCATTGTTGAGTTAAGTATTAGTGAAGACTTTGTGAAAAAATGATCAAAAGGGATTGAGGTAAATAAATTGACCGTCTGATCGCTTATTCACAAAGACTTATTGAAAAAGAATAACTGTTATTAACGATTGTTTCATTTACGAATTTGATTCAGATTTGATATTCAATGTTTTAGTAACGATTTCTACCAAACCTGAGAACTCAGGTTTGATAACAAAATCAATTGCACCAGCCGCTAAACAATTTTCGACATTGAAGCTTGTCCCAAGTGAAGAGCACATAACTACTCGAGCTTGAGGGTCAATTTTCTTAATCCGCTTGAGCACTTCCAAACCTGTTAGTTCAGGCATATTGTAATCCAAAATCACGAGATCAGGTTTCATTTTTCGATATGTTAATATCGCTTCAAGACCACTTGCAGCTTCAAGTGTTGTAATTAAATCATTACTTGCTAACAATCGCTTAATCCATGTTCGCATGAAAGAAGAGTCATCGACGGTGAGTACAGTATACATATGGTTAGCTCCTCTCATCATTGAAGGTTATATATTAATTATAACGAAATCGAATTTATTAATCGATATTTACGACTCAAACAAGTGTATGTAAAATATGGTCAGTCCTCGACAGACTGACCAATTGTTCATTTAATAAAAAGAAGCGCCAACAATTATTAGTAAGATAAACAAAACAACAATCAAGGCGAAGCCACCGCCAAACCCTTGTGGAGCTGGAGCAGGGGCAGGCTGTGGATAACAACATCCGTAATCATACATGAAATTTCACCACCTTAGACTCAATATACAGTAATATATGCGAGTCTAATGTGAGTGCTAGGGCATTTGTCTAGATTAATAATGAAACTGATGACGTACTAATGAAATTATTGTAAAATCTCTTCAATTACTAATGCTACACCGTCTTCATCGTTAGAACTTGTGATCTGATCAGCAATTGCTTTGATTGATTCTTTTGCATTTGCCATTGCAACGCTTTTTCCTGCATAACTTAACATAGAAAGGTCATTGTCATTATCGCCAATTGCCATAACTTGTGTTTGATCAATCTTCGTTGCTTCAGCATGTGCTTTCAAGGCCAATCCTTTTTGTGCATCTGGATGATTGAATTCAATGTTATCTCGACCAGAAGATGTCACGATTAGCTCAGGTTCTTCAGCAAAAGTTGTTTTAATGTTTTCTAATCTTTGTTGATCAAAGGAAAAAGCTAAGGCTTTAACAATTTCAATTGATGGGTCACTAATTAATGATTCAAAATCATCGACGAAAATAAATGACTCATCTTGAAACCTTTGATTAACACGCTTTTTGATCTCGGCTTCTGAGAGGTTTGGATGGTTCATTTTAATTAATGTCTTTAACAGCTCAAAAAAATCAGACTGTTTCTGAGCGTAAATCCCTTTATTCGTGTAAAGCTCTAGATAAGCACCTTGTTCAGAAGTGACAGCTATAATCTCTTCAATCATTTTTTTGCTCATCGTAATTGCTAATATTTGTTTTTGGTCTGCTTGATAAGCTTCAGCGCCGTTAACACAGATCATTGGACAAACAAGCTTTGCCTTTTCAAAAGGACGAATGGCAGATTCAAATGAGCGCCCCGTTGCAACAATTACTTCAATTCCTTGTTTTTGTGCTGCTAAAATCGCCTGTCTGTTTCTTTCGCTAATTTCTCCATTGGACGTTAATAGTGTCCCATCTAAATCAGTCGCAATTAATTTTATCATTTTATTGTCACTCCATCTTCAAAAGTAGGTACCGTACTAATTAACTAATCCTAGTTGTTTTAAGCCATTATAGATCCCGTTGTCTTCAACTGAGGTTGTTTTATAATTAGCAAATTGAAATAAATCAGGATTTGCATTTCCCATCGCAAAACCTTTTCCAACGGTAGAGAGCATTTCACGATCATTTAAGCCATCACCAAAAGCGATTGCTTGCTCTGGTTTAAGATTGAACTTGTTTAAAATATAGTTGATTGCTTCACCTTTATTCGTTGTTTTCTGAATGATGTCATAAGAATCTCTTAGGCCATCAACATTAACTTCTGATAAAAAATAAGAACTTTTTTGGTAATGCTGCAAGTTCTTTTTATTCAGATTCATAATCGTTCCACCTAAAATGTTGTTACGATCAGCCTCTTGATAATGTTCATTAAGGGTTAAATCGAAATAATTGATGAAATTTATCGTGTACGGTTTCCCAAGATTGGTGAATAAATTTGCATCGTTTCGATAAAGTACCAATTCTTCACTCGATTTTGCAGCAGTTTGAACAAAATGATCAACAAGGTTTGGATCCATTGGACGATTATAAATTTCTTTGCCTTGATAAGTTGCATAAGCACCATTGTATCCAATACATGACTGAATATTTAATTTATTTTTTAATTGATTGATTTCATGTAGTGGTCTGCCTGTTGCTAAAAACACCTTGATTCCACGTTCAGTCACTTGTTTGATTGCCTCGAGCGTTGACGCTTGAATCGTATGGTCTGGTAATAAAATTGTCCCATCAATGTCTAAAAATAAAATTTTTTCCGTAGCCATTTGTATCTCCTTTTGTTGGTTTGTGCTAAGATAAACTATAACATATTTTTCGTGAATGAGTTATTTACAAGCTAGAGAGAAAGTAAGAGGTGGACATCTTTGTCGGCATTTAACCAGCAATTTTTCATGTCAGTCATCATTATTTTATTAGGTTTCATTTTGAAGAAAATTGGTTTGTTGAAAGAAACCGATGGGTCAGCAATCTCAAGATTAATCTTTAATTTAACTTTACCTGCTTTAATTATTGTTTCGTTTCACGATCTTGTCTTTGAACCATCACTTATGATTCTTGTCTTGGCAGGCTTCGTTTTTGGTCTTGTCCTAGCAGCAGTTGGTATTTTCGTCTTCAATAAAGAACCGAACAAAGCAAAAGGTGTTTTAATCATGATCGTTCCAGGTATGAATATCGGTTTGTTTGCGTACCCTTTAGTGGAAGGAATTTGGGGGACTGAAGGGATTAAATATTTTGGGATGCTAGACGCAGGTAATGCGTTTATTGTTTTTGGATTAACTTATTTATTAGGAAGCTATTATATTGATCGAGATGAGCCGATTCAATTTGGCACAGCAATAAAAAAGCTGACTAACTCAGTTCCGTTGATGGTCTATTTATTTATTTTTATTATTAAATTTTTACAGATTCAAATCCCAACGTTAGTTGTTGAAACTGCGTCGGTTATTTCTAATGCTAATATGCCATTATCTTTATTGTTATTAGGTTTATATTTAAACTTTAATTTTGATCGTCGTTATTTAAAACGATTAATTAAAGTGATGATTACGAGATACGGCACTTCATTGATTATTGGGCTATTGATCTTTTTCTTTTTGCCAGTGTCAGATATGATTCGGATGACTTTACTAATTGGTTTGAGCTTACCACTGCCATTAACTGTCATTCCTTATTCAGAGGAATTTAATTACGATAGTCGTTTTGTAGTCATGGTTACAAACGTCACGATTTTATTCAGTTTTTTAGTGATCTGGTTGCTGACTAACTTATTACCTAGATTATTCACAGCCCCACCATAAGCCGCTAAGAAACCGCATCAAATCAATTAAAAATAACCAATCAAT
>NZ_BAABDL010000038.1:0-7739 GCF_039539605.1 Amphibacillus indicireducens
TGATTGGTTATTTTTAATTGATTTGATGCGGTTTATTCAGGTTTTATGATTGGGCTATGAATAATCTAGGCTTTAATTCAGTTATTTCGAGATTATTGTGAGAGTCAGGATGTTCAGCTTGTGCTTGAGGGATTAGAAACGCGGCAAGAATATTTATTAGCGATGGAGCTAGGTGTCGAGAATGCACAGGGGTATTTTCTTGGTCGGCCGGCGGCAATCGAAGAGGTACATGCTTTTTTATGAAGGGTGAGTTTTTTATAAAAAAAAGCTTCTTGCTTTGATTTATTCATTTTTTTAGGTAGACTGAAATAGATTATTATTAAAGGAGTGGGTTGTTTTGATTTGTGGAAAATGTCAAACTGTCAATGATCCAAATGCAAAGTTTTGTGTAAACTGTGGCAAGCAAATTGATCATTTAAAGCGTCAGCCTGTTGAAGAGCCATCAGAAGTGAAAGTTGATGATGGCGTTGAGGAAGTAGTTGGAGCCGAAGCGCAGGTGCAAGAGGAAGCGAAGCAAGCGACTGCTGAGGAAACTGGTGCAGGTAGTCCTGGGCAGCCAGTGCGTCAGATGGAGCCGGATCCGGTGCTTGAGAAAGCGAAGGAGATTGGTCAGAGCTTCTTAAATTTCTTACTTGAGGGAGTAAAGGCGCCGTTTCAAGCGAGTAAGTCGGTTGGTGCCGAGCAAGCGGATTTAATTAATGGACTGATTACATTACTTATTTTCTCTGGTTTTATTCCGCTGTCAGTGTTTGTTTTAGGTAGTTGGGGACGCCCGCCGTTCTTCGCTACAGTTGTTCTACCATTTATTTTGTTTATCATTTTCATCGCGATCACGGTTTCTGTAATATTTGCAGTGTCTCGTTTGATGAAGTCTGAGATTGACTTTTTGCAGGTTTTTACTCGGTTTATGACGTTTATGATTATTCCTGCTGGGCTTGCAGTGCTGACCTTTATCGTAAGTATTTTCAATGCTTACCTATTTAGCACATTATTATTGGCGCTAATTTTTATGACGGTATCACTCGCGAGCATTGGTACGATCTTTACGATCAAAGAAACGAAGGAAAAATCAGGTGGACTTGACGTCATGTATGTTGTAATCATCCATTTCTTGATTATCTCACTTGTGTTGGCATTGTTCGGCGATGCATTGCTGGGTCAATTGATGAATCAATTAAATCCATTTAATTTTATGTGGTAAGAGGATGATTGAGGTTCTGATGCGCTGATGCGTGTCAGAGCTTTTTTTGTTTTGGTGGGTGGGTTGGAACTGGCTGTGGCCAGTTCTTTCGTTCTTTTAGGATGAGAGAATTGGCGATCGCCAATTCTGACTATATTGAAGTGCCGGGGATTGGATTTGCGTGCGAGGCGGAATAAATTGGGTTATACGCGATATTTATGATTTGCACGCGATATTGCGGATTTGCGCGCGAATTTTGGAATCTGCACGCGATATCTCAGTTTTACACGCGAAATTCAAAATCTGCACGCGTTCGCGTGTAATTTATGCATTAAATGGAATCCTCCTACTGATTCACAACTTTATTATCATTAACCAATAGAAAAGAACTGGCCAAAGCCAGTTCTTACTTATTTTTTTCTAATAATTTCTCTAGATTATATTGAGTTGACCTATTATTCCCTTTAGTTAGGAGTTCTAGTCCGGATAACAACCGGTAGATTATATCCGGAGAGTCTACTTGCAAAAAACGACGTGCTGTTTTATTTGTGATCAGCGGATTGAATAATCTGGCGTAATCGCTTAATGCTTCGATATGTGCATGTCGATCTTGATGCTGACATTTTTGGCAGCTCCAATTGCCATGTATGCGTTTCATGATTCCGTACTCACACTTTGTGCATAATACGCCTGCTTGAATTGAACGTAGGTCTACTTTAAAACGATTAATAATATTTTCTTGTTTTAATGTGTGCTTATTCAATAATAAATAGGCGAGTTTTTTCAATTCGGGTGTTGTATAAATTGCTTGGTAGTGTTGGCAGAGGCTATCGATTCGAAATGTGAGTTGCTGTAGTGTGATCATATCCGCGTTTCCACCTAAATTGAGGATCGCATTTTTATTTGTGAAAACGACAAGTGGATGAATTGGTAGATCGGAATAACCTAAACTGTTTAGGACTTGACGAAGTTGTTTCGCTTGGAGTTTGACTTGAGTGTAGGGATTATCATAACCTTTTTGGTAATCTGGAGTTTGTTGGATGAGCTGGTCTTCCTCATTTAAGGTTAGCTCGCCTTTAAAATTCTTCGATTCGATGATGAAACAAACTGATGAAGTTAAAATCATCCGGTCAATTTGAAAATAATGCTTGTCCCATTTTAACCGTGGTCCCGCTAAGCTAAATGTTTTTTGTAAATCTGCCAGGTGTAAAAAATAATCTAACTGCATTTCCCCTTGATAACCTGCCCGCTCTTTTCCGTAAGCATCTTGGATTTCTTCATAAATCCTGTCACGTCGTCGATAGCGTTTTAACAATACTTCTAATTGTTGATGTAATTCTGTTTTTGTTAAAGGTAAAACTATGTTCATTTTCAAATCACTCCTTTATTTTATTGGATTAATTTGGATTTAGGATGAGCGCACGCAAGCTGGCTAAATCAATCGATGAATGGTTATGAAGATGAGTGGAAATGATGTGGTTATTCCTTATTATAGCAAACAGAGTTATTTAAACAATCGTTTTTATAGCATTGGATATTTAGTCTAAAGTTTTCATTCATATCTCGCAAGCTTTTAGGGAGACTAAACAAAAACTGTGTAACTTTTTTGACAAATTAGCGTCTAATTACTGTGGTCATTATAGAATCGACACTATTGTTTAATTCTTTTTGTAGTTAAGATATAATATGTAACTAGATATAACTTAAGGAAGATTGAAACAGAATAATTATAGTCAAAATTTTGTTGGTGATTTTTTCAATTAACGAACATCTAATGGCTTGATTCTTTACAATCATGTTACAAGTAGAGTTTTATTCATAATTCAATTTACCTTTCTTATTTTTAATAGTACAATTAGGAATAAGATTGTCGATATCTTTCTAAGGGGATAAAAATGAAAAAAGAAAATCATAATAAATCACGAATCGTTAAGCGACAAGTGAAAAAGAAACGGCGAAATAAAAAGGTCATACTATTTCTTGTTGTACCCATAGCCATATTATTTACGGCTGTTTTTGCATATGGATATAGTATTTTTAGTAAAACTCATCAGGCTGTTGAGAGTTCGTATGAGAGTGATGGTCGTGCATCGGGATCGGAATTAAGAGAATATGAGGTAAATCCAGCGACAGATAATGTTTCAGTTCTGTTTATTGGTGTCGATGAAAGTAATCATCGAGACAACGAAGGCTTTTCACTATCTGATGCTTTAATTTTAGCGACATTAAATATTGAAGAAAATAGTGTTAAATTATTAAGTATACCGCGAGACTCACTTGTTTATATTCCACATACGCAAAAGTATGATAAGATTAATCACGCTCACGCATTCGGTGGACCAAAAGCAACGATTGAAGCAGTTGAGGGATTTTTAGAGATTCCGGTTGATTATTTTGTTCGATTGAATTTCCATGCATTTGTTGATGTTGTTGATGCTTTAGGAGGCATTGAGTTTGATGTGCCCTACGAGTTTAGAGAATCAGATTCAAACGATCGAGGAAAATCGATTCATTTACTCCCGGGTGTCCAGCAAGTTAATGGTGAAGAAGCTCTCGCCCTCGCTCGAACGCGATATAAAGATAATGATATTGAGCGTGGTAAACGACAACAACAATTAATGGAGGCAATTCTGAAAAAGACTGTTTCAGTCGGTTCAATTCCCAAAATTGGTTCCGTAATCGAAGCGATCGAAGATAATATGGTAACAAGCATTGAAACGAGTGACATGATGGGCTTTGCTTCATACGGTATTTCAGGAAACCTTTCACTTGAAACACTCAATTTAAAAGGTCATGATTTGTGGACAGACTTATACTACTTCCAGCTCGATGAAGAACATTTAGCGGTGACAAAACAAACGTTGCAGCATCATTTAGGTTTAATTGACGATAGCCAATTAACAATTGATTTAGCTACTAGCGAGGATACAGAATAAAATATTTTCTAAAAACTTATTTAACAATTTAGATATGGAATATTACTTAAATTTATCACGATTAAAAATGGCTCTAAAGCCACTTTAAATCGTGATTTTTTATTTAAAAACTAATCATATTTCTTGATGATCCTAAACCCTTGTTTCACAGGTAAGGTCCTGATCATTCAATAGATTGATCAGAAATCGCTAATTATATGACGATGTGCTATAAGTTGAGTATAGAACAAAATTGCGTAATCACTCCTTTTATCCTTTACTAACAATCTAATTTTTGTGACTAGATCGATAAAAATAGCCTAGTTCTTCATAAAAGAACTAGGCTTAAGAGTAGTTTAATTATATCTTACAAAATCATATTTTAATCTTGGGTTGCTTAATTGGTCGATCATTCTTTGTAGATTAGTCGTTTGTTTGACTGCCCAACCAATGTCTGTTGCATATTGTCTTCCGAAATTCCCTGTATTAGCCATAACTAAAGGATTCCAGCGCATTTTATATAGTGTGTTTTGTTGGAATGCTCCATGAATGTAACTATCACCGATAAATTTAGCGCCACCAATTATAGCCTTCTCAGGGGTATCCCAGCCTTGTCTATATGCTTCTCTAGAGCCAAGACCATTAGGATCACGATCACCTGCACCAATACCAAACATATTGTAGACAGTCGTTCCATTAACGACAATACCTCTAGCTAATCTCGAAGTACCTTGACCAGTTTCTAATAATGCATGTGAGATTAAATAAAGTTCATTAACATTATGCGTCAAGCTTGCTTCAACAAATGCTGCACCCATACCTTCTAAGATGCCTTTTCCTTCTAAAAACTTATTCAATTCTGCAGCTGTTGCACCCATATTGGATGATAGATCAAGATGTTGCATGTCATTGTTATTAGTAGGATCTACATATCTTTGTGTGTCAGCTCTTGTTGCGTTTCTCCAAGCTTGATAACTGATTCTATACCAATTGCTATTTGTTTTCTCTAGAACAGTTACTCTTGAACCATTGCTCAATGTACCAAAAACATGAGACGTAGTATTTGTTCCAGCACGTACATTTAAATTTGCTGTTGTACGATGTCCGATATGACTCTTAGCTACTAAACTAGTGTGAACATATAAAACTTCTCTTTGATATTCTACTTTGTACCAGCTTCTACTTCCTCTAAATTCACTTCCTTGAACAGTATCTAAGACTATCAATTCTGTTCCTGGACTCAATAAATGCTTTTGAGTAGTAGTACTGATTTCAGCTCTAGTTCTCAGATAGACATTACTAGAAGCATCAATTTTACCAAATTGAATTTCCTCAATATAGCGTGCACTTACATAAGCAGGATCATTTCTATAGAGATCAGTTTGTGGTGGCGGATTTGTAATAGCCATTTGAATATTTACTGCTTGAGCTAAGCTTAAATTATAATCACTATAGGTAATAATTAATTTACTAGATTCAAAGACACTGTCTAACCTTGCCAGTGTTACAGAGTCTGCAATACCATTTACAACAAGACCATGATCCCTTTGAAAAGCTTTAACTTGGCTTTCCATGTAACTGCCATATAGATTAGTAACTGTAATTCTACCATAACCTAATTGATTCAACTTTTCTTTGATATCTCTAGTATCATCATGACGCCTATTGAGTTGGAAAGGACTGTTATACACTTCATCAAGTTTCTGAATTGTTGCATCATCAGTTCTTCCCGTTATAGATAGACCGTAGTATCTTTGGAAATCTCTTACGCGATCTGCTGTAAAATCACCGTAATAATCAGTCACGAGAATTCCTGAAAAACCAACGTGGTTTAATTTCTTTTTAATTTCTGAAATATTACCGTGTCTATCACCTAAGCCAAAATTAGTTCTTGAGATTTCTGCTTCTATTCGCGCAGAAGTAATATCATCTACGATTCCATTAACAACTAAGCCATGGTCTCGTTGAAAAGCTCTTACTTGTCTTTCCATAAAACTTCCATATAGACTGGTAACAGTAATTCTGCCATAGCTTAAATGGTTTAACTTTCGTTTGATATCAGGAATATCATTATGGCGTCTATTAAGTTGGAAAGGACTATTGTACACTTCATCAAGTTTCTGAATCGTTGCATCGTCAGTTCTTCCGGTTACAGATAGACCGTAGTATCTTTGAAATTCTCTGACACGATCTGCTGTAAAGTCACCATAATAATCAGTCACCAGAATACCTGAAAAACCAACGCGATTTAATTTTCGCTTAATATTTGAAATATTACCGTGTCTATCACCTAAGCCAAAATTAGTTCTTGAGATTTCTGCTTCTATTCGCGCAGAAGTAATATCATCTACGATTCCATTAACAACTAAGCCATGGTCTCGTTGAAAAGCTCTTACTTGTCTTTCCATAAAACTTCCATATAGACTGGTAACAGTAATTCTGCCATAGCTTAAATGGTTTAACTTTCGTTTGATATCAGGAATATCATTATGGCGTCTATTAAGTTGGAAAGGACTATTGTACACTTCATCAAGTTTCTGAATCGTTGCATCGTCAGTTCTTCCGGTTACAGATAGACCGTAGTATCTTTGGAATTCTTCAACACGTTGTTTCGTAAAGTCACCATAATAATTAGTCACGAGAATGCCCGAAAAACCAATTCGGTTTAGTTTTTGCTTAATATTCGAAATGTTAGGATGGCTGTCGCCTACTTGAAAGTTGGTTTTAGCTGCTTCGCTATTCAACTTATTTAAAGTGACCTCATCAACAATCCCGTTAACTGTCAATCCGTAAGCTCTTTGAAAATCTTCCACTTTGCCTTCCATATACTCACCGAAGTATGCAGTTACAGTGATTCCACTAAAGCCCAGCTGATTTAATTTTCTCTTAATATCTTTGATGTCTTCATGAGTTTTACCAAGTTGGTATGGACTGTTATAAACCTGATTGAGTTTTTGAATCGTGGCGTTGTCTAACCGGCCATTTACAGAAAGGCCATAGTACGCTTGAAATTCTTCAACTTTAGTTTTCGTATATTCACCAAAATAATCGGTGACTGTAATACCTGAGAAGCCTACACGATTAAGTTGTCTTTTTAAATTAGGAATCGACTCATGTCGATCACCCAATTGAAAAGTAGACTGTGATACAGTTGCTCTATTTAATGACATTCTTGCTTGAACAGGTTTCTCTTCTTCTATGTCTGAATGCTCTTCAGCCTTTTTAACAGGGGTTTCATCGTCTAGATTCGATGTTTCTTCATCAGGAACATCATCAATCTCAGAACCCTCTTTGGCTTGATCGGCGTTTACATCCTCAAGCTCTTCTTCTACTGCCTCTGTTAGCCCGCCTTGATCTTCACTTTCATTTGGTGAATCATTTCCTTCAGAAGCATCAGAAGTTTTAGTATCACTTACTTCATAATCTGTAATTCCTGCTACTGAGGATTGTGTGCTAAAGTGAATGATAAAAACTACTGCAAATCCTAAAAATAGATATTTTAAGAACTTCACTTTAGTTTCACCTCCTTTTTCTATTAATTTATGATTTTACATCACAGCCATTATAACACTTTTAAACCTGCATTATTCATAACTTGATTTTTTATAGGTGATTTGCCCATTAAATTGCCAAAAGTGAATGCC